>JAICKZ010000110.1 GCA_025927665.1 Steroidobacteraceae bacterium
ATCCTTACATCGGTCGCTTACTCGATGCCGGTGAAACCTTCTTCGATGAACCTTTCTTGGTCATGGAGTATGTGCATGGCGAGGCCATCGATCGCTACTGCGATAATCAAAGGCTCACCGTTATCGAACGGATACAGTTGTTCTTGAAGGTCTGTGAAGCGGTGCAGTATGCACATCGTAATTTGATTGTGCATCGAGATTTAAAGCCGGGGAACATTCTGGTTTCCAAGGAAGGCATTCCGAAACTCTTGGACTTTGGTATTGCCAAGCTCTTGGACGAGAGTGCCCAAGCGGTGCTGCAAGAGGGCATTGTGGCGCATACCCGTGTGCATGATCGTTTACTTACACCGGAATATGCAAGTCCTGAACAGATTCGAGGACAACCGGTCACGACCACTTCTGATGTGTATGCCCTAGGGATCATTCTGTATGAACTCCTAACTGGAGTCAGACCCTATGTGGTCAATGCACAAAATCAATTAGAACTGGAACGTTCGATCTGTATTCAGGATCCGATCAAACCCAGTCAGATGGCCAGTGCATTGAGCAACGATGCCACCCTCCCCCATCCATTGGTGAAAGACGCGAACTTGATTCCCACGGCAAGAAGCATCTCTTTTGCCAAACTTGAAGCGCAACTGAAAGGCGATCTCGATGCCATTGTGATGAAGGCGTTGCGAAAGGAGCCTGATAAGCGCTACCGCTCGGTTGAGCACCTCATGGATGATTTAAACCGACATCTTCATCAAGAACCGGTGGAAGCACGACAAGGCAATCGTTGGTATTACACGCAACGTTTCATCAAACGTCACACCCTGGGTGTGATGACCGGCACTACGGCCATCCTCACCCTGATTGCGGTGGCGATCATTCTTTCGATCCAAGCCAATCGACTTAAAGAGCAACGCGACATTGCCAAACAACAATCGCTCATTGCACAACAACAAAGAGACAAAGCCACGCAAGAAAGCCAGCGTGCCGAAACCGTATCCAACTTCATGCTTGAAGTGTTTACCGCTGCGGATCCTTATCAAAGCCAAGACAAACAGGTCACTGCGAAAGAGCTACTCGATAATGCGGCCAAAAAGATTGAATCTACTCTCAATGATCAACCTGAGGTTAAAGCCAGATTGTTGGAAGCGATTGGCGAAGCCTATACATACCAGCGTGAAATTAATATTGCCATACCGTATTTGGAAGAATCCGTCAAAATCTTAGAAACGAAACTGCCACAAGATAGAAAATCATTGTCTGTTAGCCTTGAGACGCTTGCTCGAGCCTATCGTTTCAATCGTCGGTTACTTGAATCAGCTTCTTTACTGAACAGAGCGGAAACTTTAATGAAATTGGAAAATCTAACTCAAACGAGTGAATATTGGCAGCTACTTATTGATCTCGGCAAATTGGAAATTGAGCAAATGCATTTTGTCGAAGCAGAGCAGCATTTCAGAAAGGGACTCGAATTGTCGGAGAAGATTGCAGAAACATCAGATTTTAATAAAGCAATTATGCTTCGATTGCTTGCTGAAGTAGAATGGCAGCAGGTTAATTTGGTTGATGCAGAAAGAAATGTCCGGCTTGCTTTAAGCGCATTAACTAAATTAGTTTCAGGTAAACATCCGGAAGTTTTATATGCCAAACTACTTCTAGCGCAAATATTGTACAGGCAAGAAAAATCAATTGAAGCGTCATCTATAGCGAAATCAATATTAAGTGATCAGATATCTTTATTCGGAAAACACAATCAAGAATTAATGGTAACGTATCAAACTCTAGCAATGAGCGAGTTAATGAATAATAATCCTACTGTCGCCGAATCAATTGCAAAGACAATGATTAAAATAGCAATCGACAAAATAGGGGGGAAAACCACCTGGACAGGTTACTCATACGAATTATTGGCAGATACGTTATATGAGCAAAAAAAATTTTCTGCTGCTGAGAAACAAGGCCGACTTTCTTTGCAAATTCTTATCAATGCAAAGGATAAAAATGATGCCTCTATTGCATATTCACAATATTCATTAGCAAGAATATTAGTTGCACAAAATCACCTCCACGAAGCACAAGATCTACTTTTAACTAATATTCAACTTTTTGAAAAATTGGGATCACCAATATTTAGAATAGCACGATCAGAAAGCTTACTCGGCATGATTTCATTTAGGCAAAGAGATTTTGTTTCGGCAAAAATGTATTTTACAAAGGCAAATATGGAGTTTTCTGCTACAGAATCCAAAGCCTATAAATACGACATTACAACGTCCCAAAAGCGCCTAGAACAATTCAAACGCTGCGATGTAGAACATCGTCTTAATTGTAGAAGTTCAGATCTAATCTAACAGTTACTGGATTTAGTGGTGACTGTCAGATCAAATTCAGTTAATCAATTTGAATCGCCCCGGGTATCGTAGAGGCTGTTAGGTTTAAGTAGACAATGACAACTCTTCGTGATTGTTGAGTTGCCGCCAATAGTTTGCCTCAGCTTCAGCGGGAGGTATATAGCCAATCGATTCCAGCAAACGATGATGATTAAACCAATGCACCCATTCTAGGGTAGCCAGTTCCAGCGATTGCTTGTTTTTCCATGACGCTTTGCGATGGATCACTTCCGCTTTGTATAGCCCGTTGATCGTCTCAGCCAATGCATTGTCATAACTGTCGCCCCGACTACCGACAGAAGGTTCAATGCCTGCTTCCGCAAGACGTTCGGTGTAACGGATCGATACGTATTGTGAGCCTCGATCACTGTGATGGATCAATCCTTCGTCACCATCCAGTTGTCGTTCATACAATGCTTGCTCCAGTGCATCCAGCACAAAGTCGGTGTGCATGGAATGACTGATTTGCCAGCCGACGATGCGTCTTGCAAACACATCAATGACAAAGGCTACATACAACCAACCGGCCCAAGTGGATACATAGGTGAAGTCAGAGACCCACAGTTCATTGGGACGATCTGCTTTGAACTGCCGGTTCACTTTGTCGAGCGGGCAGATCGTAGTTCTATCGTTCATCGTAGTGCGTTTCACCTTGCCACGTCGTACGCCCTGTAGGTGTAGTTGTTTCATCAATCGTTCCACCGTACATCTTGCGATACTCACGCCTTCACGACTCAATTGCCGCCACACTTTGTCAGCACCGTACACTTGTAGGTTGGCATGAAACACCCGCTGTATCTCAGGCATCACCTGCTCATCCCGTTGATCACGCTGACAACGCAACGCTGGATTGCGCTGTCGTGCGGCATGACGCCGATAGCCTGATGGAGCAATCTGCAATACCTTGCAAATCGGCTCGACTCCAAAGGCATCACGATGTCGATCGACAAACACCTTCATCATTTCAAACGGCGGTCGAGCTCCGCCTGGGCGAAAAACGCACTGGCCAATTTCAGAATCTCATTAGCTCGACGTAGCTCTTTGACTTCTCGTTCCAACAATTTGACACGTTCTCGTTCATCGCTGCTGACACCGTCACGTACACCACTGTCAATTTCCCACCGACGCACCCATTCATTCAGTGTTTGTGGTACACAGCCAATCTTCGGTGCGATAGATTCAATTGTTGCCCACAGCGATGGATATTCACTACGATGCTCTTGCACCATTCGTACTGCGCGTTCACGGACTTCGGGGGAAAACTTCGTTGATTTCTTCATGGCTCCATTCTCTCAGAGTTAGGAGCCTCCACATATCCCGGGGCGATTCAGGCGATGCTTGGATGGCACTTACCTTCAATCCACTTATGATGGGTCAAATCCAAATGAGCGTTAGTGGGTCAGTTTAAAGTGAGCGGTGATACTTTCAACATATGTAATAGCTTCTCTCGATTTCATTTAATTTTCTCCAACTAAGCCTGTCGTCTATATCAGTAATAGATTTATAATAATCAAGGAAGAAACAATTTGAAAGTTACTAAGATCGTAATCCGCGCCTCCAGTAGGATCAAATGTAGACGTCCTTTATACTATAGATGACTATGGCCATACCTATTCGACAAATTCGTGCTGTCTACAACGATAAAACCATTCGTGTCTATCAAGCTTACAACGATGCGATAGCCGACTCTGCACTCACGCATGGTACCTTTGTATCCCCTCCATTTAAGATCGAGCGCATGACCTGGATTAAGCCTTCGTTTCTGTGGATGATGTATCGCTCAGGTTGGGGACTGAAAGATGAGCGGCAAAGCCGCATCCTTGCTATAGATATCACGTGGGAAGGATTTGAATGGGCCCTAGCGCACAGTTGCCCCAGTCACCGTGATTCAGTAATAAGTAATGAAGCATGGGACGTAGTTAAAGACAATTCACCAGTGCGGATTCAATGGGATCCAGAGCGGAATTTACTTTTACAACCTCTTAAGCATAGAACCATTCAAATTGGCCTTAGCAAAGAAGCTATCAAGCTCTATGTGAATGAATGGATAATAAGAATTAACGATATCACTACAGTTGCAAATGATATCCATTGCCTTGTTCAACAAAACAAACTTCAATGCGCAGAAAAGTTACTACCAGTTGAGCTACCAGTTAAGTTATTAGCGATTTACGATCATCGGCCTTAACAAAGGCTACCTCAACGGCACTAATGAAACTGCCATCTCCAAAGGGATCTCTAAATAATTAATACCACCGTCCGATGCTGGTTGTCGCTTTAACTCATCTAACGCATAAACGACGTTAACCTTACTACCCACTCGAAAAAGTTTTGCATCTTCCTCATTATTTGTGTAAATGCTTTCCGCACGAATAGAGCCATCCGTTAACAACAAATCTACCGTATTGTTTGTAGCACTTTCATCCTGGCCTGTAACATAGACTTTTTGGACAATACCTGAGACATCCATCAGAGGTATTTTTCTTTCCTCAATATTCTTCCACCACTCTTGAGAGCCAAATAATCCGTGGCTACCCTTTAGCCCCATTGTGGGTCGAGATTTATCTAGTGTTAATTCTTGTGTAAGCCTTACCTGTTCCGAATTGCGCTCTAGTTCTACCGACAATTGGTAAACCAGTTTCATTGGATCACCCACCTCATGCAAATTTAATAGCATACGAAACTCTCAGTTACTCAGGTTATCGTGTAACTCTATTCGATCTTACAACTTGATAGTCAATAATATTTAAGTTGAAAATATCGAGCGCCACACCCCGGCCCAGCTGCGTGGTTGTTTGACCACTTTCCACTTTAAAACGCGCGTTTGTTTGATTCCATGAGCCTGTCTGAGTAGACAGGTCGGGAAACTGTACCGATGTGGCTTCATTTGCAGCAACTCCAATATTTTGCAGCTGTGCAGATGTACCGGGTTTCACGGTAATCTGATAAGTCACCCCATCATATTGTTCTGCATATGACCGAAGTGGTGACACAGAGGTCTCGCCAGTAGCAGGAATTCTTCCTGTGCGTTCAAATACTCTCGCCTGTTCTGGGGTCATGCTTCTATACATTACTTCGTTACCTGTCGCATCGAATTCCAACACAGGACTTAGCGAATTAATAGCACGTGTATCCGTCTGATCAAGGCGCACTCCATTCTGCGTTCCAGTAAATGCAGGTCCTCCTGCATAAGCGCTACCGAACGATAAGGCTATGCCGTCCGCGGCAACTCCAGCATTGTAGATTGCCACCTTTTGCTGCGGCGTCCAA
Source organism: Steroidobacteraceae bacterium (assembly GCA_025927665.1). Lineage (GTDB taxonomy): Bacteria > Pseudomonadota > Gammaproteobacteria > Steroidobacterales > Steroidobacteraceae > CAILZL01. The sequence goes on from JAICKZ010000110.1 coordinate 5,652, forward strand.
TTGTCATGATCCGTTGCAATATTCAACGCCAATGTTTCTGTCAGTCCTACACCTACCGGATTATTATTTGTTAAATACGCATAAAATACCGCGTCATTTGGATTAGAAGATGGGGTGGCGCGTATTTCTGCATTACCATAAATTGAATCTTTGCCACTTGTCGACCCATACCCATATGATCTAAGTAAAGCTGAACCAATCTCGCCATCAGTTAGTGACTGCAATCCTCCCGTAATATTATTCTGAATTGGCAATGCTTCGTTATGATCAGCTGCCGCAGCTTCTCGTTGCTTCTGTATATTAAGCTGATATTCGGCGTCTAATCTTGCATCCTGTGTCAGCCCTTGCGCAGAAATTGAGCCATTACCTAGATTCAATACATCACCAATGTGCAACACTGACTTACCAAGGTTGGCACTTTCCAACTGAAGTTGAGTACGTTTAATGTCTGCATTACTCGCACCTATTCCTGCTATTGAGGCCGCAACACCCCACAGCCCTTGTGCACCTTCTTTACCGACGGTGATTGTTCGCTGTTCATTTGGAGTGACTATAGGTGCAGAGAAAGACAAATCAACTGCGCCATTTCCAATCATTGAACTACTGGCATTGCTTATGCCAAACGCATCTTGCCAATTTGAACCAAACCCACTCCCTGCAGCACTCCCAACTTCCGGGCTGGTCGCCGCACTCGCAGTCGCATTCCAATTAAATGGCTGTAGCCCACTAAACAGATTGTTACTCGAAGTGAGGTTGTTAATCTTTGCTGACAGATTTGCGATGCTGATACGCAGATCGAGTTGTGCAGCTTGTAGTTCCGGCGTCAGCGCGCTTGAGTTGTTGTCTGACTGGTACGTCGAATGAGCCTGAGCTTGCACCTGAGCTTCTAGTTGCTCCTGCTGGGTAAAAAAGAAAGGCACATCATCCATCCAATTGCTGCCACCAAGCTGGTTAATTGCCAACTGATTTACCGTGTATGGATCCGGCTCAAGAGACTTCTGTCCGTATAACTCACCGGGACCCATATTGTTGCCCGCTACCTGCTGCCCATAACTTTTCTGGTCGAATATATATGTGTAGTAGTACCATTCCCACTTCGCTTTGTCAGTCATGTTCGGATTAGGAAATACTGTCCCCGGCGGAATGATGCTCAAATCATAAACGGGAGTTGATGGTGGCGGCGCGACGAACCGGAAAACTGCTGGTGGACCCAACAAGGTCGGCGTGGTATTACCTAATACTGCCACCGGATTGAACGGCTTGTACGTTCCAGAATCATTGGCCAACGAGATAACTTGGTTGGGGATTTTTAAAACAATACCTATTTGAAGTATCGCATCGGGATCACTTAAACCATTTTCATCAGCAATCAAATACCACAGACTGGTATCACCATAAGCACGTAACGCAATCGTACGTAACGTATCACCCGCTTGTACCACTACTTGTGCAGGTGTCGATGCGGGATAGTTAGCTGATACCGGTGTGTAGTTAACATCAAAATTGGCAGTAAATTTTCCAGTGTTATCTTTCAATTGACCGTAATTACCAATCACGTTTCCTTGTGAATAGAAGTAATACTGTGCCTTTAATAAATTGTCTGTTCCATTGAGTGCCGAAGTGAACGCATTGGCACGTGCGGTCTGATCAACATAATTGCCTTGAATGGTTACTAGAGGTTGCCCCGTGGTTCCATTGAGGAAGTAACGGTTGTTTGCGGGCTTATAAGTATCTTCGAATGAAATTAATTCATTGTCGACATTGTACTTGCGTGTAGTGTCAAATTTGTGGATGTCATTTATAACTATACAGAGCAGCTTTAGTAAATTTGCTTACGTTCTTCTCGAAAGTCCGGCAAGCGCACAACTAAGAAGACTCTCAATACTTCACCTTCAATTTCGATACGCACGATATTGCCGCTAACTTCATGCGCTGACACTTTCGATTTTAATGGCATATGCACAGCATGTTTCTGGCCATCAGCTTCTGTCGTCCATTCAACATCGATGAACTCAGGGACAGGCATAAGTTCGGTTATTCCGTCTCCCCCATTACTTAGACGACCAATTTTTTGCTCCCCAAGTACCCCATAAACATACTTAATACCGACAACCTGCGCAGCCCCGACCCTCTTTATCTGTACAGAATGATCCACAGGATTATCCATTGCAACACACGCCGCCATCCAAACAGTTAGTAATCCAGCACTGATTAATTGAACCCACCATACTAGTCTTCTTTCAATTGCATATTTCATAATCGTTTTTTCTTTAATCATTATGGGTTATGAGGATAGGTAATGTGATGCGCGCTTTGTGGATCAATCTTATCAAGAAATTGATCCAGCCAACCAGCCACGTGAATAATGAATATGAAACAAGGCGGGGGTCAATCTATTCTTAACCTTTACTTATATATAGAACGCCTCAGCATCCATTGGAATCTGAGTTTGATGTAATCTTGGGATAATTTTATCTGTTGATAACTTATTGACAGTTTAAATTCGTTATTTAATTATCGTTCGTAGTTAACATGCTGCAACATTCCAGAAATTGCCTCTACATTTTCCTTTATGAAGTTCCGAAGAGCTTTGTAAATCATCTAATTCTTACTAATGATGGCGTAGCTATAAACTGTAATAGGCGGTATAAATAATTTAGCAGATGCAACAGTACCTTTATACATGCGTGATCTGTCATACATCTCACGACCTCCTTGAATATCAATGTTGCTTTTGATGAACTGAACGGCTTGCTGATGGACAATCTTCACAGCCGCAATTCTTGGGTAGCATCCATGTCATCACTTTAATACCAAAATAGCGCGACACTTTTGAGAGCACTCGTTTCTTAACTGATAGTGGACTGAGAGAATAAGCGGCGAATAACGTGCTCATCACTACCAGAACCGCAACCAAAGTTGTATCTATTACATGATTCATAATCAGCCTCCAACGATGAGTTTGGTGACATGAAACGCAATGAACGATCCCAAGTACGCCAATGCAAATAAGTAACCCGCCATTAACAAGGGATATCTCCAACCATTGGTTTCGCGTTTGACGGTCGCAAGTGTTGACAGGCATTGTGGTGCGAACACATACCATACTAGAAATGAAATGGCAGTAGGAAAGCTCCATGCTTGAGCCAACAAAGGTTGCAACGCGGTTGCAGCTTCAGTTCCAGTTTCAGAAAGTGCATATACGGTACCGAGTGCCCCGACTGCGACTTCTCGCGCTGCAAGTCCGGGAATTAATGCGATGCAAATTTGCCAGTTAAATCCAATCGGTGCGAACACTGTTGCCAACGCTCGACCTATGTGTCCTGCAAAACTATATTCAATCGCAGGACGAGTTGCATCCAATGGCGCTGCAGGATAAGAACTAAGAAACCATAGCAACACCATCAGCGAAAGAATAATGGTTCCTACGCGAGTAAGAAAAATATGCACACGTTGCCATAAACCAATGACGATATTGCGCAGTGCAGGCATATGATATGCGGGCAATTCCATCATCAATGTTTGCGCACCATGTTTTGATTTGGATAATTTCAATACATACGCAACAGCCATCGCAGCAATAATGCCGCCGCAATATAAACCGAACAACACCAATCCTTGAAGTTCAATTCCCCATCCAAGGTTTCGGTGTGGAATAAATGCGGCAATAATAATGCCGTACACCGGCAATCGTGCAGAGCAAGTCATCAATGGCGCAATCATGATGGTTGTAAGACGATCACGTGGATTTTGAATCGTACGCGTTGCCATGATGCCGGGAATGGCGCACGCAAAGCTTGATAACAACGGAATAAATGAACGACCCGATAAACCAACAACACCCATGATTCGATCGAGCAGAAATGCAGCGCGCGGTAAATAACCAGACTCTTCAAGTATCAGAATGAAGAAAAACAAAATGATAATTAGTGGTAGAAATACCAACACGCTTCCCGCGCCAGCAATCACACCATTAACCAGCAAGCTGCGAAATGCACTCTGCGGCAGTACCTG
>JAICKZ010000098.1 GCA_025927665.1 Steroidobacteraceae bacterium
AAACCTATGCAGAACGGCTTCGTGGAAATCTTCAACGGCAAGCTGCGAGATGAATGTCTCAATGAGCATCTGTTCACTAGCTATCGCCATGCACAAGACATCATTAATCGCTGGAGAATCGACTACAATGAAAACCGACCCCATAGCAGTTTGAATGGCTTAACACTCCACGAGTTTTTAACCCGATCCATACTGAATCATTACTTGAGCAGTACTAACTTATGATTGGGTACACATCGGGGAGCAGATCAGGTTCATCAAATGCGCCTTTTACCCTTACGCGCATCACTGAAATGATTAATGATTCAGTGAAACGAATAATGAACTGCTACTGAAATTAATACTGAGTTTCGACAATTTCCACATTGTAATTGCAGTATCAATTATTAACGTAAATATATCTTTACAAAATATACGGTTATTTTGCTTTCATGAATTGAATGGCTCATTTTCGAAAGTATTACACATAAGGAAAGGTTTCGAGACAATAAGCGCGGTTCTTACTTTTAATTTGCGGTCTTGCGCGAATCTATGTCCCAGACTGGGAGTTAACCATACAAGTTCGTACTGTCCACCAGAGAAGAACTAAAAAAGTTCGCAAGCTGAGTACAACCGAACCTAACTGATGCCCTATTTAATTTTAATTCCATGTATCTGCAAATACTGCTCTACTAAGTAATCCTCTCCGAGGCCATCTGTATCGGTGATGGAACGCTTCGGAAAGTAAGCCCACGATTCAAAAAGTGCTTTGTCGGGAGCAATGTCAAGGCCTTTTTCCACAGCGGTGAAATTGCCCACCGCGCTTTCAAGCCATTGCTGGTCGGATTTTGCACCTCCAGGAATCGCAGCGTTGTAGACAATACCCATCGATAGATGGTTGGTACGGGTAAAATCGGCCGCCTCTCGCATGCTGCGCTGCCAGTGGCTGTTATCCTCAGGCCAGTTCACATCCATGTTAAGGAAGGCGATGGGTTCTCCGTAGGCCTTTTCGAATGCCTGCATCCATTCCTGATAGTCTTGCTGCCAGGTTGGATGTTTCACTAACGAGGGGAAAGGTTCGGTGTCACCGATTTGAACGTTCGGAAATACCTTTTTATATTCGCGCATTACAGCGGCCGCCCGCTCAGCGACTACGGGGATCGGGTCATGGCATGCATTCGGCCCGTCATAGTAATGGCCGCTAGAAAAGGGCCCGTCCATTGTCACGTAGGTTAACTCGCCCCCTGCGGCCTTAATTTTGCGAGCGATAGCTGCATTGCCTGGTGGATCTGTGTAGCCTTCAACTCCGTGACCGCAGTGCTCAGGGAAACCGACCCAACTTTGAGCCAGAGACTCAATCGCGAAAGCGATATGTTTCTGCTTCATCTTCGCGAAGGCCTTGACCAACACGTCATCTGGCGCAGATTTAAAGTTGCCGGCGAACGCAATGACCTGAACGTGATCCATGAAAGGTGGCCATGGCGCATCAGGTTGCATGAACAATTCTCTCCATCCTTGCTGGCCATCGACGCCCTGCGCGGTCATTGCATAACCCCTCATAAAAAACCAGATTTCCGGCGTAGCCATTCCCGGTGGGGCATCGGCAGCTGCAACTGAATTCACCACCAGGACAATCAGGATTAAGAAAAACTTTCTCATGCTCATCATCTAGATCGCCCTAATTCTCATGTTCATGGTGCAGCAGGATGCGAGTGTTGCGGAGGGACCAGCCTAGCTCTGCAGGAGCAGACTTGTGATTTATTTCGGCGTTAAGATGATACATCGTGAGCTTATAGTCCGCTATGTCGTTGGACGCTTTTGAATCAGGTGACTTCTTCTTGAGCGCGGAAAGGGTAGCAATAAAGTTCTCAGCGGTGATTTCAAACCGGTAAGTACGCCAGCCTCGCCAGGTTGTGCCCGTATAAGTAGCCGATTCAGGTAATACAGTGATCTTGGGGTTACCCCGAATGACAGGAACATTTGCCACTACACTATTGGACGGGGCATCGTATCCAATAGGGTAATCTTTCAAGCCATCGTGCTTATGAAAGAAGAGCGCACATCCATAGCTGATTTTTGTACTGGATGTCTGGTCAGTGAATTCAAGGTCGGCGACAACATAAGAGATGCTTCCGGGCTTGCTTGCGGAAGAGGCGGTGGGCACCTGAAGGTCCATGTCCACTTCAATGGCATTCTTCGCATTGGCGAAAGGTTGAATTGTTTTGCTCTTGGACCATCGAATAATCGGAGTGATCATCATTTTGCCAGAGTCAACGTCAGGGTCTTCATCTTTCGGATTGAGATAGGCTCCGACAATGCCATTTTCCGCTTGAGCGGTCGTCGTTCCGTATTTGTCCTGAAACCCGAGTTGATTGCGGTACAGGTCTTTTGGATAGAAGCCTGTCTTGTCTCCAGCTCTCCAGGAAGCGGGACCCAATTTTCCATCCGTGCGATGAGGATTGATCTGCCAGAGATAAAGGCTGAACGTATTCTCCGGCCCCTGGCGGTGAGGGGGGCGGCCCTGCTGGAGGGACGAAGAAATTATCGGTCAAGCTCGTCGTCTTGGGTTGTTCGAACAATACAAGAGTCTCCTGAGCCTGTAAGGACGCAGGAACCACAGTGATTAAATACGTTGTGATTAGAACTATAAGGCGGGATCTTAAGAACATGTCAGCCCTCGGGCTTTTAAACCATTATTACTTATGTTTTTGAATGTACTTGGTAGGCACAAGATTGGTGAATGTCTCGGGTTCGGTTTCTGGCAACATACGAGTCGGATAATGAAACCATGTGGAAATAACGACATGATCAGGATGAATGCCGAGGCCGGTATTTTCATGCGTACTGTGGGGATAAATTTATAAATCTTAAGGTGCTGGGAATTAGACTTACCAATTCCCATATCCAACCCAAGAAAGTAAATTATTTATTCACAGACCTTCAAATAAGAGGGTAAGTTCACTTTGCAAAGCTGCATTTAAGCAAAGATATCACCAATTAGATGCTGCGAATTTCTGAGATATTTTTGCTTGTCTGCATGAACTCTTTGTAACGTCTTTTAGATACTTCTTCACTCATATTAAACTTAGATCATCGCGGCAAAATAATGTTTTTGCGACGATTATTGAGGTTTAATGTTCGTGAGGTATCGATAGTGAGCTTGAAACCTTTGGCTGTCGGCCTCGTTGCCGTGGCGTTGATGTTAGGCTTGTCGGTCAAAGCGGCCCCGGCTCTCGCGACGGATGTTTGGCTCATCGGCGTCGACCCGCAGACGCAGAAGGCCCGGCATGTGACTGAGCCCGCAGACTACATGAATTTGTTCAGACCCGACGCGCCCTGGAAGAAGGCGGCATCTGGGCTCGCTGTCTTTAAGTTCGGGACGCGGTTTGTCTTGCAGTCGGACGATGCTCAGCTCAAGACAGTGATCGACGACCTGAAGCGACGGCATATCGCCTTTGCCGTCGAGCTTGGCATGCTAGAGAGCAATGGCCCAGGCTCCTGTGGTTTCGGCGTGGAGGGCTATGGGAATGCGAACACCGTCGAATCAGTCGCCAAGCGGGTCAAGGCGCTCGGGGGACAGATCGACTATGTCGCAATGGATGAGCCGGTGTGGTTCGGCCACATCGTGGACAAGCTTCAGAAGACGACCGGGCATGGATGTCAATACAGCGTCCCCGAGGTCGCCGATAGAGTCGCTCCCAAGATCGCCCTGCTGCGCCGGTACTTTCCCGACATCAAGATCGGCGACATCGAGCCAGTGAGCGCGAGGGTGCCCGGCGGCCCGCAATCCATTCAGGACATTCTGTCCTTTGAGGATTTATTGCGGAAGAAGACTGGCTCGGCACCGGTGTTCGTGCACGCTGATGTGGCCTGGGCCACGCCAGGCTGGCAGCCGTTGATGGTGACGCTTGGCGAAGGTGTTCGCGCCAAGGGCATGCGCTTCGGGGTCATCTGCGACGGCGATCCGACCGCTGGCGACAACGAGGCTTGGGTTGATCAGGCGCTGCAGCGCTGTCGCGCCGTTGAGGCCAACCCGAGAACAAGACCGGATGATTTGCTCGCCCAGACTTGGGAGCCATTGCCGACGAAGATGTTGCCCGAAACCGACGCCGGCACGCTGACCTTCGAAGCCCTCAAGCTCGAAAACTTAAGACGCGGGGATCGTCGCGAGAACGAACAATAGCGTCCTTAGCGAGGAACAAGGCTGTTCTCAATTCGCTTCCGCCAGGCATTCCCGCGAGCTGCATCTCCTCGCCCTGACGTCGCATGACGATCGGCTCAATATCGCCAACCTTTACATCGAAAAAATTGATCCAATCATTCATCCTCGACATGCTCTAATAAGACTGCTAGTGAAATGGGCGGATGATGGATGGACACTGGAAAACTTTAACTCAAAGATATTTCTTTCTATTGCAATAAAGATGGCGAACGTCGGCATATTCACCTTACGTCAGCTGATCCTTCTATCCGAGGACAGATTACGAAACAGCTTTGATAAGCACTTTTGTGCTGATTGCGTTGACGTGCGTATTCCGTTCAGTTCAGTTGGCTAAAATGATGGAAACCAAGCCACTGCTTCCGGTGAAATACACCAATGAATACGACTGGTGGAAGGCTATAGCGAATGTCTAATAAGGTGCCGCTTGAGACATTCGCGCTTCTTCAAAGCGGTCATTCAAATAGTGATTAACGGACGTTTGAGATCAGGGGTGAGCGGAAAGCTGCAAAGCAGCTTGTAACGACTCCCCTGGATTAAATTGTTAGGATTTTTGTTGAAGTACTTTGACAACATCGGCATAGCCTTTCTCGTTTGCCCACATAGCTGCCGTCTTTCCTTGGCCATCTTTTTTATTGACGTTCACGCCCTTGGAAACTAGAAACTTAACCACTTGAATGTGCCCTTGTATTGCTGCACGAATTAACGCAGTTTCCCCGTATGCATTCGAGGCGTCTAGATTCGCTCCGTGTGCCGCTAGTTTTTCAAGGACGTCAACGTAGCCTGCGTCGGCGCAAACAATGCCCGCTGTCAGCCCAATTTTAGAAGACAAATTTACATTAATTCCTGCCTGTACGAGCTTGTTAGCAACCTCGAAGTGCTTTCTAAAGCAGGCTTGAACAAGTGCGTTTCCACCTCCATCAAGCAAAGCGTTTATATCCGCACCATTTTTTAGCAGTACTTCTAAAGCTGGAGCATTGCCATACTCTGATGCGTAAAGAAGCGCGGTCCATTGAGCTTTTGTTTTTCTATTTACATCTGCACCACGCTTGATTAAAGCTTCAACGGCTGATGTTGCTCCATTGTTTGCCGCAGTCATAAGCGGTGTTACGCCATCATTGATTACCGCGTCAACCAAAACACCTTGTTTGATCAAGCGGCCTATTGTCTTCGTGTCGTTTGAACCTGCCGCAACGTGCAATTGCATCTCTGGACTGTTGTTTTGCGCCATTGAGACTCCGAACGAAAAGAAAAGCAATGCGACAACGAGCAGTTTTATGTGCACGGGAAAATTCTAACTTGTTTTATCTAGTCTGATTAACATGTCGCCTGCAAGATAACATCGGAGCAGTTTTTCTGACAAGTCCGCTTTGGAGAAAGTACCCACGCTTGCTGAAGGGCAGCCCTTGCCGCAATGTGACGTTGTACTGTCACTATTAACAATGCAATTCATCATCAATCGACGTTGATCTTTTCCAGAAGAAGCACATAAAAAACTAAACTCCCAAACATTGACGTATTGGCCATAAGAGAAAGTAATCGCCACCCTTCGACATTGTATTGAGTGACTCTTTCATTTAATGCTTGAACATCAATCGATGAAGTCCAAAATTCTTTTTATTAAACTCAATTACCTTCTGCATTTTTCATCCTCTATCCGATCTTAGGGAACTCGCAGCCCATTTCCATAAACACATAGTAAACACTATATGGTCGATTGTTCCAGTTCAATTCGACAGTCGCCAACACTGATAGCTCTATTACTTGTCTGATTTGAGATTGGTGCCGGTCAGCGCGGTAAGATCGCATCGACACAAGTCACTGATGTGCCGAGACTGTGTAAAAATGTAATTTGTGTGAGCAATGCAAGGATGCAACGAATGATATTCAATTCAATTGTTGTGGGATCATTTTGGTTTCAATGGGTATCAAGACAAAGTAATTCCCTGTCGCATTCATCACGTTCTGATTGCGCCGATCAATCCCTGCGTACCCAACATTTGCAACAGGCGCTTCATGTTATAAGCCAGTACATGCAAACTCATTTCAGCACTCACCCTTGGCAAGGTGCGAGTCAAGAAATGAGACTTTCACGAATCGCTGTTTCAACTGATGCCGTCCACTGCTGCGCTTCCTTTTTATTTGGAAATGTTTGACTCTGAGGTTTTCGACCTTTTACTCGCACCTGCGCTCGATAAGAAATATCGCCTGTCAGAGGAGAAACAATTTTTTGGATTGATGCCATCGCACACCTCGTGCACTGCGCGCAACAATGAGTTAGTTGTTGCACCGAATGTGCGCGAAATGAAGAACGAATGGAAGCGAAGATATTCCTCTATTTTATAACATACTATTTTTATTAACTATTTGGTGGTGAAGGGCGGAGTCGAACCGCCGACCTAGGGGTTATGAATCCCTCGCTCTAACCGTCTGAGCTACTTCACCAATATTCGATTTACTGTCGGTTGAGAAACCGAAGTCGCACAATTCAAATAAACAGATTTATTCAGGGTCGCGAATTCTGTTGGTATGGCATGCTGCTGTCAAGCATCAGACATTGAATCTGAAGTGCATAACGTCGCCTTCTTTAACTATATATTCCTTGCCTTCCAAACGCAGGCGGCCCGCCTCTTTGGCACCCTGCTCGCCGCGACCGGTAATGTAATCATCATAGGCAATCACTTCGGCACGAATAAAGCCTTTTTCGAAATCGGTATGAATGACGCCAGCGGCTTGCGGTGCAGTGGAGCCAGCACGTATCGTCCATGCACGTACCTCCTTAACGCCTGCGGTAAAGTAGGTTTGCAAGCCCAATAATTTATAACCACAACGAATCACGCGATTAAGACCGGGTTCTGCGAGGCCCATTTCTTTCAAGAAGTCGGCGCGATCGATTTCTTCCAGTTGCGAAATTTCGGCTTCGATAGCAGCACATACTGCCACTACTTCGGCACCTTCCTTTGCAGCCAGTGTGCTGACTTCATCCAGTCGCGGATTGTTGGTGAAACCATCTTCAGCAACATTGGCCACATACATCAGTGGCTTGATCGTGATCAAGTGCAGTTCGCGCAATAACTTATGCTCGTCAGCATCGAGCGCAAGCGATCGTGCTGGTGCGCCAGAATCTAAATGATCACGTAAACGCTTGAGCACTTCGCGCAACTTGATTGCATCTTTATCGCCGGTCTTCGCTGCTTTCTCTGCGCGTTGAAGTCCGCGCTCCACGCTGTCGAGATCAGCCAGTGCCAATTCAGTATTAATGACTGCGATGTCATCGAGTGGTCGTACTTTGCCCGCAACATGAATGACATCATCATTTTCAAAACAACGCACCACATGAGCAATGGCATCTGTTTCACGAATGTGTGATAAGAACTTATTGCCCAATCCTTCACCTTTTGAAGCGCCTGCGACTAAGCCTGCAATATCCACAAATTCGACCATCGTTGGCAGGATGCGTTCTGGCTTAACAATCTCCGCCAAAGCTTGTAAGCGAGGATCGGGTACGGGCACGACACCCACATTGGGATCAATGGTGCAGAACGGATAATTTTCGGCAGCGATTTGCGCACGCGTCAATGCATTGAACAAAGTGGACTTGCCCACATTTGGCAAACCGACAATGCCACATTTAATACCCATATTTTATATTCCAGAAAATAATCAAATCATTCAAACAAGAAAACGTCTCTTATCTTCATTCGTGCTGAGCTTGTCGAAGCATTCTTGATTCTCTATACAAGAACCCTTCGATAAGCTCAGGCGAACGGCACTAATGTGATTAGTAATCTAACGCAAAATATTGCTATCAAAAAAATCACTTCGAATGAAGCGAATGCATTGCCTGCTCCGCTCCCATATTCAAAAACGTTGGCAATTTATCAACGCTTGCAGACAATGCTGTCATGATCAATTCTTCTTCCTTGGATGCAGCACGTTGCAATACAAAATCAATCACCTGTGATTTATCACCAGGATGACCAATCCCCAAACGCAAGCGCCAAAAATTTTGTCCAATATGCGTAATGATGTCACGCAATCCATTATGACCACCATGGCCTCCGCCCAACTTGAAACGCGCAATGCCCGGTAACAAATCCAACTCGTCGTGTACCACCATGACTTGTTCACTGGGAATCTTCATGTAATCCATCAAGGCTCGCACTGCTAAGCCACTGCGATTCATATAAGTCTGTGGTTTAAGCAAAGTAATTTCATGTGCGTCAATTTTTATACGACACACATCACTTTGATAACGCGCATGACCGCGAAACTGCCCACCAAAACGACGTGCCAATGCATCGACAAACCAAAAGCCCGCATTGTGGCGAGTCAGCAAGTGTTCTTGACCGGGATTACCCAGTCCGACAATTGCTTGCAAGGGTGTGCCTGACATGACAATACAACTTAAAGATAAATTCGGTTTGCAGCTTTACAAATACAAACGGGGCTGTCCATACAGACAGCCCCGTGAAGTACTTGATGTATTACTTCTTGCCGCCTTCCTTCTTCGCAGGTGCAGCGGCAGGTGCAGCCGCTTTCGCGCCTGCAGCCGGAGCCGCCGCAGCGGGTGCAGCTTCGGTTGCAGCGGCCGCAGCGGGTGCGGCTTCAGCTTCTTCAGCACGTGGATGATGAATGGACACTACCGCATCATTGTGACCGTGCTTCAACGCAACCAATTCCACACCGGTTGGCAATGGAATGTCACTGAGACGTTTGGTTTCATTCATGACCATTGCCGCCATATCCACTTCCAAATATTCCGGCAGATCTTTTGGCAGGCACATGATGTCTACTTCATTCGCCAAATGCGACACAATGCCACCTTGTGTTTTAACACCCGGTGCAATCGCCGCGTTCTTAAAGTGCAATGGAATCGTCATGTGAATAGGTGCGTCGTCGAACACACGTTGCAAGTCAATGTGCAACACTTGTGGCTTGGCAGGATGACGCTGAATATCTTTCAGAATGGCAACCTGGTTTTGATTGCCCATCTTGATGTTCAAAAGCGTTGAAAAGAAGCGCTCATTTTGTAGCGCAACTTGCAACTTTTGATGATCAAATGACAAGGTACTGGCTTGCGCCTTACCACCATACATGATCGCCGGAACACGTCCAGCATGACGCAGGCGGCGGCTCGCACCCTTCCCCTGCTTGTCATCGCGGACTTCGGCGACAAGTTCAAATGCAGTTTTCATTTCAATATCTCCACAGTTACAAACACAAACACCTCATGACATCGCGACCAAAGTTCATGTGGTGTTACCTACAAATCAATTTATCAATACGACTCAGCAAACATTACAGCTCTTGATCTCTAGTCAAAACCGTCAAAAACAAGGATGTTTTTGGCGGAGCCTACATGGATGTATTTACGGCGTTTTTGACACGAGATCAAAGCAGTAGTGGGGCTTCATTAATCTACATACAACGAGCTAACGCTCTCTTCATCACGAATACGCCGCATGGTTTCTGCAAGCAGTCCCGCAACGGTCAACTGACGAATACGCGAACATGCACGCGCAGTCGGGCTCAGTGGAATAGTGTCAGTGACGACCAATTCATCCAAATCGGATCCATTGATTCGTTCAATCGCAGGGCCTGACAATACCGCATGGGTGATATAGGCAACGACACGTTTGGCACCGGCGCTCTTCAATGCACTGGCGCCGTGACACAGTGTGCCTGCGGTATCAACTAAGTCATCCACCAATACGCAATTCTTGCCTTCAACCTCACCAATGATGTTCATGACTTCAGCAACATTGGCGCGCGGGCGGCGCTTATCGATGATGGCAAGATCCGCATCATCAAGACGCTTTGCCAATGCACGTGCGCGCACCACACCTCCGACATCGGGCGACACCACGACCATGTTTGGATATTTCTGTTTCCATACATCGCCCAGCAATACGGGAGATGAATACACATTGTCGACGGGTATATCGAAGAAGCCTTGAATCTGATCTGAATGCAAATCCACGGTGAGTAATCGATCCACGCCAGCACCCATAATCATGTTGGCAACCAACTTGGCGGTGATTGCTGAGCGTTGTGCGCGTGGACGACGATCCTGACGCGCATAACCAAAGTACGGAATGACAGCGGTAATGCGACCTGCGGAAGCACGCCGACATGCATCGACCATGATCAGCAATTCCATCAAGTGATCGTTGGTCGGCGCACAGGTAGGTTGGACGATAAACACATCGCGACCACGGACGTTGTCCATGATCTCTACACTCAGTTCGCCATCACTGAAACGATCAACGCTGGCGCGTCCAAGAGGCATATTCAGATGACGCGCGATGTCGCTTGCCAATGTTCGATTGGCATTACACGTAAACACCGCCATGCTGGAACGATCCACACCTACCTCACGCTACCGGCTCCGAAGCTGAGTTCAATTCAACTC
>JAICKZ010000332.1 GCA_025927665.1 Steroidobacteraceae bacterium
AATGGAATGGCAACTGTTGGTAACAGCGGGGTGGATACACTCATGATGGACACCTCCTATTGAGGTGTCCATCGTATCTCAAGTGCAGGTCTTAAGGAGTTCTTTAAAATATTATTAAGACGATATTGATATTCATGTTTTCTATATATTGATCATCTGTGTCCGTGACGCTCCCAATGACCTTCTTCCATGTGCCAACCGTCGCGTTCGTGATGCCAACGATGAGGCACCCAGCGATAGCCGGGGCGAGGATGTTCCCAGCGTCCACCAATCCACTCATGTTGATTGCCATTCCATGACCAGTAACCGTCGATCCATACATCGCCTGGAACCGGTGCTACACCAATGACCTCATGACGTAGCGGTGGAGGGCCGATGGTGACCACTCCACCTACATAGTGATGACGTGGTGTTTCCACTACACAGCCGCTGAGTCCCACGCTCAGCAACAACGCCGCAATGATCGAGTACTTTGATATGGGGTGATTCATAAGGATAACCTCAATTTGTGATTTTGATGAATGATGGTCACACTCAATATGAATGGTGTTTATGTCGTTTGTTCCTGATTAATGTTACTTAGGTGTTATGTTTCTTGCGATAGATGCGGCGGCTTTGACGATTTTCAGCATGTTGGACTCGCGCTTGCTCCATTGCGCCTACACGACCATTAGCGGCTGCGCGTGCTTCGGTATGAGCTACGTGTGCTTGACCTCGCTCTGCCGCACCTACTTCGTGATTGGTCAGTGAGCCATTCCGTGCACCTTGCTCAATGCGTTGCTCTTGATGCACATTACGTTGCACATCAGATTGCATGCGGCGAGATGAAAGAGAGTTTGGATTGCCAACCTGTGCATCATGTTTCTGCGCATTAATATCGTGACTCACACGATTTTGTGCTGCGGTCAAACGACGTTGTTCATTAGCTGACACATTGCCATCACGCAGATCACGTTTCTCCATACGATCGACCTGCGATTCCTCACGTTCAAGCTTGCCTGCTTCATGGGTTGTGAGTTGCCCAGAATTCAGACCCTGCTCAATGCGCTGCTGTTGATTGACATCGCGTTGCACATCCGTTGCAACATTATTATCAGCAGCGTAAACGGTTGCGGTCAAGGTTGAAATTAGAACGGCTGGAATTAATATTTTCATGTCAAGCTCCTCTAAAAATTGTGTATCAACGATAGAGGAACGCGATAAAGTAACAATGGTTGACAAGGCATACGATGCCCTAAGAAAAGTATTGCAATACCGTACTCAAGGTTGTTTGAATTAGCGCGAATTATAACGATGCCCATCGTTAGGCTGTGCAATCAATTACCTCTTAAGCTGCGTTGAGAATATTGAGATATTGGTTTATGACATCTTCAACACCAGACTCAAGGCATTCCACAACAAATGCGTGGCCGATAGATACTTCAAGAAGGTTCGGAATTTTCATAAAGCGAGCCAGATTCTGCAAACTTAAATCATGCCCGGCATTGACTCCAAGGCCCGCTTCAGTTGCTTGCGCCGCTGCAGTGTAAAAGCCTTTTAAAATTGCGTCATTGGCATCGGTGCCGAAGGTCTGCGCATAAGGTTCTGTATACAATTCAATGCGATCGGCACCAAGTTTTTTTGCCAGTGGAATATGCGAATTGTCGTGGTCCATGAACAAGCTGACACGAATATCTTCGTCATGAAGTTCGTTGATAATTTTGCGCAAGCGCACCGCTTCAGTCGCAATGTCCCAACCATGATCCGAGGTTAGTTGCTTTGGATCATCCGGCACCAAAGTACATTGTGTGGGTCGCACTTGTTTAACAATAGCTAAAAAATCTGATGAAGGAAATCCTTCAACGTTTAATTCGCGTTTATAGTGATCGCAGATTTCCTTGAGTGGAGCGACATCAGCATAACGTGCGTGTCGTTGATCGGGACGCGGATGCAAGGTGATTCCATGCGCACCGAGTTGCAGGCAACGGGTCGCAAACGCAGATACATCTGGATAATTTCGTCCACGTGAATTTCGTAGTAATGCAATCTTGTTAATATTGATTGAAAGTTTAGTAGCCATTGATCATGCACTTTATATAAGGGATTTAACACGGTTTAGATAAGCACCTTCATCTGGTGGCGAGCTATTACGTTGTGAGTTCCATAATGCTTCAGCCAGGCATTCAATCATGCAATGTTCTACATCATGCTCGGTCGCTAATTTCTTTCGCAAAGATTGGTAGGCGTCGCGAATGCCAATGGGACGATCAGTGTTCACTTGATCACGAATGGCTAAGTGAAGTCCCATATGCAAGAAAGGATTGGTTGCCCCTGTTTCCGGTGTCCAATCTTTATCCAACACCGCTTCGCTATCTGCGAACAATGCCTGATATTCAGGATGAATTGCGATGACATCGGCGATCTGTGTTTCCAATGGTGACAATGGCAGATGCTCACAATACTTGCGCCATGCATCAAAATAAGCTTGACGTAATTCATGTCGATTTTGATTGGAAAAAACTGGCATATCTATTTTCGACTGGCTTTAGATGAAGTTGTATTAGGTGAATTAGTCGTTGCAGATTCTGGTTTGGTCTTTTGTTTGTAACTGCATAAATCTGCAATAACGCATTCGGGACAATTGGGCTTGCGTGCCTTACACACATATCGGCCATGAAGAATCAACCAGTGATGGGCATCGTGCAAGTATTGCGTG
>JAICKZ010000323.1 GCA_025927665.1 Steroidobacteraceae bacterium
GATAATCAAAGGCTAACGGTTGCCGAACGCATTCAGTTGTTTTTAAAGGTCTGTGAAGCGGTGCAGTATGCGCATCGTAATTTGATTGTGCATCGAGACTTAAAGCCGGGGAACATTCTCGTTTCCAAAGAAGGCATTCCGAAGCTCTTGGACTTTGGCATTGCCAAGCTTTTAGATGAAAGTGCCCAAGCAGTGTTGCAAGATGGCTTTGTGGCTCATACTCGTGTCCATGATCGTCTTCTTACACCGGAATATGCGAGTCCTGAACAAATCCGGGGACAACCGGTCACGACGACTTCTGATGTGTATGCCCTAGGTATTATTTTGTATGAGCTCTTAACCAGCACCCGACCCTATGCCGTCAATGCGCACAATCAATTGGAACTGGAACGCTCGATCTGTATTCAAGATCCGATCAAACCCAGTCAAATGGCCAGTGCATTGAGCAACGATGCCACGGTCACGAATCCCTTGGTGAAAGACGCGAACCTGATCCCCACGGCGAGAAACACCTCTTTTGCCAAACTTGAAGCGCAACTGAAAGGCGATCTTGATGCCATTGTGATGAAGGCATTGAGAAAGGAGCCGGATAAACGTTATCGCTCGGTTGAACATCTGATGGATGATTTGAATCGGCATCTCAATCAAGAACCGGTAGAAGCCCGACAAGGTAATCGTTGGTATTACACCCAGCGTTTCATCAGACGTCACACCCTCGGTGTGATGACCGGCACTACTGCCATTATCACCCTGATTGCGGTAGCGATCATTCTCTCCATTCAAGCCAACCGGCTTAAAGAGCAAAGAGATATTGCCAAACAGCAATCGCTCATTGCACAACAACAACGTGACAAAGCCACACAGGAAAGCCAGCGTGCAGAAACCGTATCCAACTTCATGCTTGAAGTGTTCACTGCGGCCGATCCTTATCAAAGCCAAGACAAGCAAGTCACTGCGAAAGAGCTACTCGATAATGCGGCCAGAAAGATTGAATCTACACTTGATGACCAACCAGAAGTTAAAGCCAGATTGTTGGAAGCGATTGGCAACTCCTACTTAAACCAAGCTCAATCTGATGCGGCAACTAAATATCTGGAAGAAGCACTTCAAGCACAACGTAAAACGCCAACTACAGGTGATCTACATTTAGCTGCAATCTTAAACAGCTTAGGCCGTGCTTATACTGACCAAGGAAAATTTGATGATGCAATTCGTTTTCTAAACGAATCCCATCAACAAATTGAAGCTAGCGGGCAACTTTTCTCTTCTGAATATCTACAAGCGGATATGGATAGCGCATATTTAGAAACAAGAATGAGTCATCCAGTGGTAGCGCAGAAATTTTACGAAGATGCATTGACTACGGTACGACGAATATACGGAAATGACAATTCCGAAACGGCTAAAGTTCTTGTAGCGCTGGCACATTCGATGATGTGGCAGTCAAAGTATTCGCAGGCTGAATCTTTGATTAAAGAAGCTATAAATATCTACCAACTGACACTACCCGCCAAACATCCAGACAGAATGTACGCAGATCTAAATTTAGGAGAAATCTTCTACCATTTGGAAAAATATGATGAAGCAATAGCACTCACCAACAAAGTACTTACTGATCAGAAATCTGTATTTGGGAATGAGAACTCACAATTAATCAACACGTACTATGTATTAACCATGATCTATTTGGCCCAATCAAATTTCAAAGACGCAGATCGCAATGCACAGCGAGCACTAGAAATCGCAAATAGAATTTTGGGCAATAACAATTTCATGACCGGCGTCATGCATAGCGCAGTTGCGACAGTATTGATAAAACAAAAGAAGTATCAAGCAGCTCAAAAGGAGGCATCAATATCGCTGGAAATTTTAAAAAAGGATACAATGCCAGATCATCAATATCTAGCCTCAGCTGAATACTTATTAGCAGCCTCACTTGTTGGACAATATCGTGCAGCAGAAGCGGAACCTATACTTCGTGAAAATATAGCGCGATGGAATCGCGGACAAGCATCCGCATGGCGAGTTGCTCGATCAGAAAGTTTATTGGGCGTTTCTTTATTACAACTTAACAGGCCATCAGAGGCGGCGCCACTGCTATCTCATGCGAATGATGTACTTTCAGCAGAAGATAGCGGTGCTGATGCCGATACAATCGAAATTGCAAAGTCAAGGGTTGAACAATTCCAACATTGTGTTGTTGAACACCATCTTTCGAGCTGCAAGCTTACGGAATAAGTTCGATAATAACTCGAAAACAGTTAATGACATGAAATTTAAATACCTCACAGGATTGGTTCTGACATTTTCAATCATTGCTGCAAGCGAATGCACGCACGAAGATCATCAAGCCATGAATGGTGAAGGAATTATAATTAATGAAGATATAAATAATTCAACCCACGGTATAGCCTCCAAAGAATTATCGATACGAGTTGACGGAAGCAGCCTCAAGAATCAGCGAAATGAAATTATTCAACTCCGTGGTGTAAGTATTATGGGGATGGAGTACGTGGCAATTAATGGCTATACAATTAGTGGCCGTAAAGATAATGATCCTTTTCCTAACGTATTCGAAAGTATATGGACAGCACTCCACAGATGGCACATAAATAGCCTGCGCATACCTCTTAATGAGGTATCTTATTTAGGTATTAGATGCGTAACAGAATACACTGGTCCTGCATATGGCAAACCAGGAATAGTTCAAGAGTCAGATCCTTGGCATAACTACAGAAGCAGATTGAGAGAGGTTATTAATCGAGCGACGATGGAAGGTCTTTACATCATTCTTGATCTACACTGGTCCGCGCCCGATGACCCACAAAACAAGGTTGGATCTATTACTACGCAGTGTCCCACCGATTTTAACCCTCTTCCAGATATCAGTCATGCA
>JAICKZ010000114.1 GCA_025927665.1 Steroidobacteraceae bacterium
ATATGTTCCTGCACTGCCTTAAGCTGAGTTTCTTTGTTTTGTTGCGCATGTTTGGGCGCCCTTTTTGCCATTGCTGAGGGCATCATCATTAAGGAAAAACACAGAATCACCGCGAAAAAACCAGTTGTTTTTGTGTATTCGGTAGAGTTGCCAAACCTTGTCATTTCGCCACTTTACCCAATTTGACTGTTATACTGCGCGCCCTTTTTTGATTGTCCTTTCAGTCAGCCCATGAATCACTTGCCGGAGTACATCAGCCATCACCTTTACTTGGTGATTGTTACCGTGATTGCCGCGATTGTCGCGCTGGTGTTTGAACTGCGCAGTCGGTCACTGGGAGCGACTGCCATCAGTCCCAACACCGCCATCGCGCTACATAACAAAGGTGCTCTGGTACTCGATGTTCGTAGTGCAGAAGAGTATGCCGCCGGTCATATCATCAACGCCAAACATATTGCACTGGAAAAATTAGCCGCCGATGCCGACAGCTTGAAAAAGTATCGCGAAAAGCCCGTGGTAGTATGTTGTGAGTCTGGCGCACGCTCGTCACAGGCAGCCAAGCTACTTAAATCGTTGGGCTTTACGCAGGTTGTGAATCTGCGAGGCGGTCTTGCCGCGTGGCGCTCTGACAATTTGCCATTGGCCAAGAAGTCCTGAATAGGGTTGATCTACCAGTAATCATAGTTATGAGCAATCTTGAAATCGTCATGTACAGCACTCACGTCTGCCCGTACTGCGACCGAGCACGGGCACTGTTGCAACGCAAGCAGGCGGAGTTTCGCGAAATAAAAGTAGACACGCAGCCAGCCGAGCGTGACATCATGATGCAACGCAGTGGGGGTCGACGTACGGTTCCGCAAATTTTCATTGGCGAACGTCATGTCGGCGGCTTCGATGATTTAATTGCACTGGATCGCGCTGGCGAACTTGATGCGCTACTCGAACCTTTCATTAAAAATCCAACGACGTAATTTTCTGCAACAACTGCTAATCAGGCAACTTTACAAGGCAATTAATCATGGCTGACGAAATCAATCCAACATCCAACAATGTTGATCCCAATGCACTCGATGCGACGGCACGGCAATTTGCACCTCAGGTCATTTACTTGAAGGACGTGTCGTTTGAATCACCCATGGCATTGCGTCTGCCGCCTGATGCACCAACACCGCAAGTCAATATGAACATCAATACCTCGGCGAATCCGATGACACCCGAATTGTTTGAAGTGGTATTGACCATTAACGTGCAAGCCAATGTAAATGACAAACCCGTCTGGCTATGCGAGGTACAGCAAGCGGGCGCATTTGCGTTTCGCAATATACCAGAACAGGAATTGCGTCGTATTCTCGGTGTGTTCTGTCCGACCTATCTTTTACCGTATGCGCGTCAAACTATTTCTGATTTGCTCACCAAGGGTGGCTTTCCACCCTTCCTGGTTCCACCAGTGAATTTTGATGCGCTGTTTGATCAAGCCATGCAACAAGCCGCTGCTCAACAAGTGGCACAACAATCTGATGGCATTGCTCCACCGAATAGCACACTGAATTAACCACGTGGCCGCGCTGCAGCCCAAGCAGAACAGCGCACCCATCACCGTTATCGGTGCAGGATCATGGGGAACGGCGTTGGCAATTCAATTTGCCCGCGTCGGTCGCGCCGTGAAGCTTTGGGGTCGCAATTCAGATCAACTGAAAGAGATGCATCGTACGCGCAGCAATGCGCGTTACCTGCCCGGCATTGCTTTTCCAGAATTACTGCAAGTTGAGCTTGATCTGCGTAGTGCATTGATCGATAGCACTGAAGTGTTGGTCGCCGCACCTAGTCACGCATTTCGTGAATTGTTGCTACAAGTAAAACCCTTGCTTCTTGCTCATGTAAAACTGGCATGGGCAACCAAAGGCTTTGAATTGAATTCCGGCAAGCTGCCTCATCAAGTAGTGGCCGAGATACTGGGATCGAATCATTCGATGGCCGTATTGTCCGGACCCACTTTCGCCAAAGAAGTCGCTGCTGGTTTGCCCACTGCGATGACCGTTGCTTCCACTGATGCAAGCTATGCCATAGAGCTTGCGCATAGTATTTCTGGTCATCATTTTCGTGCTTACACTTCAACCGATTTGATTGGTGTGGAAGTTGGTGGTGCAGTCAAAAATGTTTTGGCTATTGGCACTGGCATGTCCGATGGTTTGGGCTTTGGTGCCAACACACGCATCGCATTGATTACACGCGGCTTAGTTGAAATGACACGTCTTGGTATGGCACTTGGTGCACAACGTGAAACCTTCATGGGTTTAGCCGGACTCGGTGATTTAGTGCTCACCTGTACCGACAATCAATCACGCAATCGCCGCTTTGGATTGGCCTTTGCTGCTGGTGCGGATTCGATTGCCGCTCAACATGAGATTGGTCAAGTCGTTGAAGGCGTTGCTGCGTCACGCGCAGTGATGACTGTCGCAACACAATACAAAGTGGATATGCCAATCTGTACACAGGTGTATCGAACCTTGCACGAAGGTTTGTCACCGGCAGAAGCCGTGAAGGAGTTGATGAGTCGAGAGATTAAGTCGGAAGTTGGATAAGGAACGCCTCACTTCAATGCTTCGGTTTGCTTACAACCAAGAATAATCGTTTTAATTGCTTCAAATCTTCTTGCCATATTTGGCTTTATTGAAGTAGAAATTTGTTTTTAGAGTTTATTTTATTCATTGATGTTATGGCTTGTCTTGGTGCTTGAGGAAGAGAACATCAAACGCAGCCACCCATGTCTTGCCACCGTCCATCGACATTACGCCCGTCTCGCGAACGCCGCTTCTTTCAGCCTTCCAGGTGATCCGATGAGGTATGTCCTTGGTCTTGGTGTGTGAGTTTCCTTCGAGAGTCAACACGCCATCCTTGAATGTGCCAGTGAGAAACATGTACGCACCATAATTGGTGAGCCATGTCTGTTGCCAACGCTTGGTGATGGAATCATAACTGAGGAAGCTATCGCCAATCAGTCCATCGAACTGTTCATAAAGCTCATGCACTGCGCAGCTAGAGAGAATGGAATCCACATGGGCACGCGCCTGTGATGGGCCAAGCGCACCTTCGGGCTCGAAGGTATCCCAATCACCGAGCCAGAAATCGAGTTGGTGACGCTCAGGTTCAGTACAACCAGGAGTCCGATGAGTGGCGGCTGGCGTATGCGCCTCTTCGGCAGAAGCCACTGCGAAGTGGATCAGTGCGCTCAATAACGTTGCCAAAGAAAGAAAAATTTTCAGCATGTTCCATTATTCTATAAAAGCAGTTTAAGAATTGATGAGCTGCAAGATCAAAGTAGAAGTGGGATGAATTGTAATTCGTACTGAGTGTGCTTGACAGAGGCCATCTAACGATTAATCAAATCAAAGTGCAAAATCATAACGAATAAATCCATTGTATTTGGCGACTTTGTCATACAAGACGCGCGCAATTGAGTTGTGTTCTTGAGTAAGCCAATAGTAACGCTGTGCGCCGTAAATCCGTGCTTGATTAGCCACTTCTATGATGAGCGCGCGAGCAACACCCTTGCCACGGGCTTCAGGCAGAGTGAAGAGATCTTGAAGATAGCAAACAGAAGAAGCCCAGGTGCTGGAGTGGAAAATGAAATGAGCGATTCCAACGAGCTGCCCATCAAGCTTAGCGCCGAGACCTCGAATATCATTGGCTAAAAGAACACGATTCCATGCAGCATCGAACTCTGCATCTGAAGTGATTGTTTTATAGAACTCTCGATATCCCCTGGCGAGAATTTCCCATGCCGAACGATCATTTTGAGAAAGCACTGATATCTGCAACATGATTCGTCTATCCTAAACTTATTTTATCTGCTATTGCTTTTTGCAAGAAAGTATCGCATTAGACAAGCACTCTTAAGTTCAATTCTTTTGGATAATTGCGATAACAATAGTCCGTCTTTTTTAGCTATGGAAACAATCACCGGTTACTTTCCACGCTCTAAATTAATAAACGGCGTGGTTGGGCCACTTACTTGTGGCAACACACCATTCCATTTTTCAATCGCTTTTAATTGCACATACTCCGCGCCACCTTGTTCTTTGATGGCTTGCGCTTGAATCTTGATCGCCTCTGCTTCGGCTTGTGCCATCGCAACTTTTTGTTGTGCTTCAACTTTAATGCGATCGAGATCATTTTTGGCTTTCAATGCATTCTGCTCGGCAGTTTGCTTGGCCTCAATGGCGGAGTCGAAAGCACGTGAGAATGAAAAATTGGTGATCTGAATATCTTCTAACACAATGTTGTACGTGGACAAAGAAGTGCGCAAGCCGTTGGCAATTTCCGACTTCACATCATCGCGCTTGGTCAACAACTCTTCTGCCGAGAAGCGTGCAACGACTGCTTTAACCACTTCCTGAATGCGCGGATCAATGATCTTGGGCTCCACATCCAGTCCGATGCGTGAATACGTGTCCGACAATGAATCGGCATTGAGATGATAGTTAAGCGCCACATGCGTTTCGACGGATTGCAGATCGCGCGTACCGGCATTCGCAGGAGATTCTGCTTTCTGTGTGCGCACATCTACCAGCTTGATGCTTTCAATCAGTGGCAGTTTGAAATGCAGTCCATCGTGTTCAATGCTTTGCACCTGGCCAAAACGGAATACAATCGCACGTTGGCCCGCCGTGACAGTGTAAAAACTCGACCACAATACAATGAGAGCAACAACGGCAACGGCACCAATGGCGATCTGGCGAAGTGAATTTGTAGGATTGTAGTCGGCCACGATGATTCCTCTGTTTTTTGAAATTAACTAACGGGTTGCATTAACAAAAATCTTGTTCCTTCAGGCGCAATGATCACTGCGTTGCGATCCGCGTCCAATGCGTCGGGCATTTCATCACTGAGTTCAAAGCCACGATGTTTAAGTAATTGCAAACGCGTGTGCATGTCATCATCTTCAAATACCAGTACCGGATGGCGCAATGCGCGGCTGCGATGCAAGCCCAAGTTCAAATGATCACTGGTCAGCGAGATGCGATCAAATAATGATGTGTCTTCTTCCATCGCGATCAAACCAAAGCGATCCCAAAACTGTACTCCTTCGGCAAACTCTTTGACCGGAATGCCATATTCTACAAAGTAACCACACATGGAACTAAACGTTGGTGACACATCGATCGGTGAAAAGGTACGCGCTTCGAGAATACGCATATGTTGACCGTTAGGATCGTGACAACTAATTTCATTGAATTCATCACCACCCAAATGTTCTTGCTCAAACACTAGATCAAGTGCCCGCAGTTCATCGGTATGGCGTGCAAGATCAGCTTTAACAAAAGTCAACGAGGGCGATTTAATAGGATGCTGATGTAAACCTACCGTCAAACGACCATCGGTTATCACTGCATAAGGATAGGTCCAGGTTTCATTTACTGTGATTTGTTGAAATCCCAGCGATTCATAAAATGCGAGTGACGCCAGAATATCGGGTGCGTATACACTGATCTCGAGAAAGCGGCCAATCATGCGGGCTCCTGCGTTTTAGCGGCAAGTTGATTGGCGTGTATGGCGATCGCTTCGTTTGGTTTGTTCACTGGTAACCAGCCTTGAGTATGGTGCTGCACCAAGTGCGATAGTAATTCTATGTGCGCGACATCATTATTCAGCGCAGGTACATAGTCAAATTGTTCGCCGCCCGCTGCGATAAAGTCTGCGCGATTGCGAATTACGATTTCTTCCAACGTTTCTAGACAGTCAACAGCGAATCCAGGACACATTACGGCGACTCTCTTAATGCCTTGTTTTGGGTACTGCATCAATGTGTGATCCGTGTAAGGCTTTAGCCACTGTTCGCGGCCCACGCGTGATTGAAAACTTATGCTCCATTCATCCGCTTTAAGTTGCAACCGTTCGGCAAGTAATCGCGCCGTTTTTAAACATTGGCAATGATAAGGATCACCTTGGTACAAGTAACGTTGTGGCAAACCGTGAAATGAAAGCAACAAATGATTACGCTCGTGCGTTTGCCAATATGTTGTTACCGATTGCGCTAATGCGGCGATGTAATGTTGGTCATCATGATAATTATTGATGAAACGTAATTCGGGTAACCAGAAAGTTTGTTTCAGCGCTTTGGCGACCGCATCAAACACAGAGGCAGTGGTACTTACCGAGTACTGTGGATACAACGGAAGTACCAATAATCTGCGTACATTTGCTTGCTGCAATTGTTGCAACGCATGTTGAATGGATGGCTTGCCATAGGTCATGCCAATCAGGAGTTGCATATCTGGATGTACATCGCTTTGCAGTTGCGTCCGCAACGAAGAAGCTAACGCGTTGCTATTCGCTAATAGTGGAGAACCCTGTACTGTCCAAACTTGCTGATACGCATGTGTGCTTTTGCGTGGACGCACCCGTAAAATGATTCCATGCAGGATCGGTAGCCACAGCCAGCGTGGATAATCAATCACTCGCGGATCAGAAAGAAATTCACGTAAATACCGGCGCACAGCGGAAGGAGTGGGCGCATCTGGGGTACCGAGATTGACCAGTAACACGCCCGTTAAACCAGGGACACGATGATCATATGAATCAGGGCCAGATAGGTGCTGCATGTTGGTATGCACAATACCGGGAATACGGTTACTTGCCTAGAAGCCAAATTACGCGATGGATTTATATGCGCCAATCAATGGGAGTTTGTCCATGATTTTGCAAGTAATCATTGGCTTTCGAAAAATGCTTGCAGCCGAAAAAGCCACGATGCACGGAAAGCGGAGAAGGATGTGGCGCACATAAAACCAAGTGTTTACTGGTATCAATTAACTCAATTTTCTTTTGTGCATAACTGCCCCACAGCATAAAGACCACTGCATCGCATTCGTCACTCACTAGCTTTATTGCTTTATCAGTAAAACGCTCCCAGCCCTTGCGTTGATGAGATCCGGCTTTACCCTTCTCTACGGTAAGTGTGGCATTCAACAACAACACGCCCTGATTCGCCCATGACTGCAGTGACCCATGATTGGGAATCGGTAAGCCCAAATCGTTTTTAATTTCCTTGAATATGTTTTTTAGCGAAGGCGGAATGACGACGCCCTCTTGCACCGAAAAACTTAATCCATGTGCCTGACCGGGGCCGTGATAAGGATCTTGTCCGAGAATCACCACTTTAACTTTATTAAGTGGCGTGGAATTGAAGGCATTAAAAATATTCTCAGGTGTCGGGTAAATAACTTTTCCACTTTGCTCTTGTTGCATCAGGAACTTCTTTAATTCTTGCATGTAAGGCAACTCAAGCTCCGAGGCCAAATATTTCATCCATGACGGAGATAGATGAGAAAATGCAGATACAATTTTCACTATGTTGGCTCTATGTAAGTAAGCTCAATGTAATGATCTCACGTCTGGTCACGATTCATACATAACACGATCGTTTCAACTGTGGGGTTCAACTACTGATGGAGTCGATATCGGAAAAAGACCGACAAGGCCTTACTTTTTACTTGACGGCTTTACCTACACCCATATAAATTCCGTACCCATGCATTCTTTCTACTTTTATGGCTACTTCTGGTATTCACCCCGCACCGGCGGTGTGAAAACGAGCGTGTAGACATTTAACGCATCGAATTCACTAAACCGCCGGAAAACCCGGCGGTTTTTTTTTGCTTTGAGAAAATATTTGCATCAATGCTTTCGAGGATCTCATGAGTACATCAACCACTGCAGCTGACGGCTGGAACGCACCTGTTGATAAAACTGGCCCGACGGATGACGAACGCGTAAAAGAGGTCCGACCATTGCCACCGCCAGAACACTTGGTGCGATTCTTCCCCATTCGCGGTACTGCGGTCGAGGCATTGATTTCCAATACGCGTCGCAATATCAAACGTATTCTGCACGGTCAGGATGATCGTTTGCTGATCATCATTGGCCCTTGCTCCATTCACGATCCCATTGCTGCATTGGAGTACGCAAAACGTTTACAAGCACAACGTGAACAGTATGCGGACACATTGGAAATCGTCATGCGAGTTTATTTTGAGAAGCCTCGCACTACGGTAGGTTGGAAAGGATTGATTAACGATCCCGCTCTTGATGAAAGCTATCGAATTGATGAAGGTTTGCGTATTGCCCGTCAAGTGCTCAGTGATGTCAACAAATTAGGCATGCCAGCGGGCGGCGAGTTTCTCGATACTATTTCACCGCAATACATTGGCGATTTAATCAGCTGGGGCGCGATCGGTGCGCGCACCACAGAAAGTCAGGTACATCGCGAACTGGCTTCAGGTGTTTCAGCGCCGATTGGTTTCAAGAATGGCACCGATGGAAATATCCGCATCGCCACCGATGCCATTCAATCCGCAGCACGTCCGCATCATTTTCTTGGCGTTCACAAGAATGGTCAGGTCGCCATTGTTGCAACCTCGGGCAATCGCGATTGTCATGTGATTCTGCGTGGTGGCAAACAACCGAATTATGATGCAGCCAGTGTTGCGGCAGCGGTTGCAGAATTACAGGCGGTCAAACTCACACCACGTTTAATGGTGGATTGTTCGCATGCTAACAGTAGCAAGCAACATCAGCGGCAGATCGATGTGGCGCGTGATATCGCCGGTCAACTTAGTAATGGCTCACAAAACATTTTCGGCGTCATGGTAGAAAGTCACTTGCAAGCGGGCGCACAAAAATTTGTCACTGGTGTCGATGATCCTAAAAAATTGGTGTATGGACAAAGCATCACCGATGCCTGCATCGGTTGGGATGATTCAGTTGGTGTTTTGAAAACATTGAGCGATGCAGTGAAAGCGCGTCGTGAAATGCTGCGCACTCGGCAAGTTGTAAATACTTGATGTTGAAATGAATGTCATTGAGTTCAAGGCCGCGTTTACTTGTAGGTCAATGACATGAGACCAGACGATCACTGGAAAAATACTTCAGCGCGCACTAAAGTAACTATCCTGTAAAGTTAATTCAGATGAGGCACTTCATCATGCGCGCATTCATTGTTCCACAATTGGGCTCTGCTGAAGTCATGCAATTCGGTGAAGTACCAAAACCTGTGCCTGGCGAATACGATCTATTGGTGGAAGTACACGCCACATCAGTAAACCCAGTCGATGCAAAAATTCGCTCAGGCACACGACCACGGACGTTGCCTTTAGTATTGGGTTTCGACGTAAGTGGCGTGATCACCGCAATGGGTGCGCAGGTTAAAGGATTCAAGATTGGCGATGCCGTATATGGTTCGCCCAATCTTTTTGGATTGGGTGCCAATGCTGAATATGTGTTGCTTGATGCAAGAGCGGCGGCACACAAACCTCGTTCACTTGATCATCTACATGCCGCATGTTTGCCGTTGGTGTCACTTACCGCTCATGAAGCTCTGTATGAACGAGCTCACATTCAACCCGGACAAACCTTATTGATTCATGCTGGCGCAGGTGGCGTTGGCCATATCGCGGTGCAGCTGGCCAAATTACATGGTTGTAAAG
>JAICKZ010000262.1 GCA_025927665.1 Steroidobacteraceae bacterium
GATCACCACGACCTGCACGGCCCGCCACCTGCAAAATGCTTTGTGCCAATTTTTCACTGCCACGAAAATCTGCACTGAATAAACCCTGATCGGCATCTAAAATAACTGCCAACGTAACGTTGGGAAAGTGATGTCCCTTGGCAAGCATTTGTGTGCCAATGAGTATTTTGGCCTCGCCACGGTTCACGCGATTCAACATTGCATGCAGCTCATCTTTATGTTTGATGCTGTCGCGATCAACACGCGCAACTGGTGCATCGGGAAACACCGCTTGTAATGTATCTTCGATTCTTTCAGTACCCTGTCCCACCGGTTTGACCACCGCATGACATGAGGGGCAATTCGACATCAATGTTTGTTCATGTCCGCAGTGATGACATTGCAATTTCCTTTGACGTAAGTGCACCGTCATTTTTGCATCACAACTTAAACAAGGTGCAGACCAACCGCATTGCGGGCAAAACAAGACGGGCGCATAGCCGCGACGATTCAAGTACAGCAATACTTGTCCTTGTGAATCGAGATGAGTCGAATCGCCTGCATCACCGGCGTAGACAAACCTTGATTGGTAGCGTGATGACGCAAGTCAATTAACTTCAACGTTGGCGTTAATGCGAATCCAGCGCGTTGCGGCAATGTCAGCAAATCAGCGGATTGTTTACGCGCTCTATGCAAGGTTTCAAGCGCAGGTGTTGCTGATCCCAATATGACCGGAACACCATGACGTTGTGCACGTACGATGGCAAGATCACGCGCGGAATAACGAAAACCCTCTTGTTGTTTATAAGAACTATCGTGTTCTTCATCCACAATAATCAAACCGGGTTTTGCCAATGAAGTAAAAATCGCCGAACGTGTGCCAATAATGATACCGGCGCTACCTTCGCGTGCCGCACGCCAAGCGGCGAGTCGTTCGCTATTCGTTAATCCCGAATGCAACACGACAATCGGTACATTAAATCGCGAACGAAAACGCTCTACTAACTGAGGTGTCAATGCAATTTCTGGCGCTAGCACCAACGCTTGCTCGCCACGCTCCAATACGCATGCAATAGAACGCAAATATACTTCGGTCTTGCCGCTACCCGTTACTCCATACAACAACAGTGTGCGAAAACTTCCCAGCGCTGATGTAATCGTTTGCAGCGCCGATACTTGAGCTTGAGTCAGTTCCGGCGCCATGGTGTCATTTGCGTGTTGCGATACTGCAGTGACTTCAGGCTTTACCAATACAGCATCCACATAACCACGCTTGTGCAAAGTCCGCAAGGCAGCACGATGATCAGCAAGTGTATGGTCATGATGTGGCTTGCCATCACTCAGCATCTTCAACAATGCGTGCATTCGCACCGCACGTGTCGGAGTGGCTATCACAGCATCGCTCATTCCCAAAGCGGTAAGTAGCCAACACTTCTCTGTCGCAAAGGCGGGTGCGCCTTCGCGCAAAGCTTGAGGTATGGCGGCGGCGATGACTTCACCGATGGGATGATGATAATAATCAGCCGCCCATTGCAGAATGCCGAGCATGATGGGATCAAGTACTGGCTGCGCATCGATGATCTCTGTGATACGACGTAACTTGATAAGCGGCACCGCGGAATGAGTGTCGATGCTGAGCAGCATGCCTACTATGCGACGCTTGCCAAAAGGCAGCCAAGCGCGCATTCCTGGTCGAATGTCGTCGACATTTGCAGCAGGGAGGTAGTCGAATACGCGACGTAAAGGTGTATCGATGGCAAAATGCAGGATGGCGGGCATGAATATGATTGTCACACGTCAACCGTTTTGATTGACGCTCGTTTGGGATATATCAGCATTATATTCAATGGTCACTTATGTTTGATACGCTTGCACCATTGCCATCATTACCAAGCATGCTTGGTACCGGCGCGCCCGCGGAGGACGAGGTTCTGGATCACACTCAAGCGCTTCACAAATTTTTGGCTGATGTGGAAAAGCGCGCGTTCCAGATCGCACGCACAGCCGTGCGTGACGGTGATGAGGCTCTGGATATCGTTCAGGATGCGATGATCAAATTGGCCCGTAATTACGCCAATAAGCCAAGTGAAGAATGGCGGCCATTGTTTTATCGCATCCTGAATAATCGTATTCGTGATTGGCAACGCCGTCGTGTGGTACGCAACAAGCTATTTGGTTGGTTGCCGGGAAATTTTAGCGACGATGATGAAGGATCGAGCAACCCTTATGAGGGTATCGCGACCAGTTCGCATGGCCCAGCCGAGCAATTAATGTTGAATACCGCAATGGTTACGTTGCAAATGGCGCTGCGCGAGCTACCCGCTCGCCAACAACAAGCCTTTTGTTTGCGCAACTTTGAAGGACTGGACGTCGCACAAACCGCGCTCGCAATGAGCTGCTCCGAAGGCAGCGTTAAAACACATTATTCACGTGCCGTGCATACTTTGCGCGAACGTTTGGGAGATTCGTGGTGAACAAGCCCGAAGAACAATCAACTCAATTGGAGCGCCGTGCTCGTCAATTATTTGATGAAAGCGTGGCGACGTTGGATGCACGAACCTTGTCGCATCTTAATCAAGCGCGTCATACTGCGATCGAAGCTGCTCACAAGCAACGCGTTGTGATGCCGCGCTGGCTAATACCTGCGGGCAGTATGGCGGCGTTGATGTTAAGTGCAGTAGTCACTTTTCAATATCTGAAAGTGTATTCACATAGTGACTCTCGCGATACTGGTACGCAAACGGTTACCGCGATGGAAGATATGGAGATTATCGCTTCCAACGAAGAGCTGGACTTATTGCAAGATGTCGATTTTTACGAGTGGCTGGACACAGCTGATGCCGCTGAAAGCGAGTCTGGTTGATTCATCGCATGTCAGTGACAAAGTCCAGTTCTCGTGATGCAATCGCAGGCAAAGCAAAATTGCTTGCCTGGTTGCTGCTAAGTTTTGCGTCCGTGGTGTTGGCGGAAAAAGCAACAGAGTTAAACGATGATTTTCTTGAGTACTTGGGCAATATGGAAGACAGCGATGACAACTGGTCTGATTTTGATCGCAAAGCCGACACGCATGCGGGCCGACCAATTGAAAATACGCATCATTCCAGTTCCACGTCATCATCGCAATCAAGTCGGCCCAATGTTGATCGCACTGGTGTTGATCGTCCAACATTGGATGGTGTGAGCAAATGAAGTTCTTGTACGTACTAATTGCTCTATTGGTATGCGTATCAGCAAATGCTGATAACGCAGGCATTGCCTGGCAACAATTATCTGCAGCACAACAAACATTGCTTGCGAAACAAAAAAATCATTGGGCGGAGTTATCTCCCGATCGTCAGCAAGCTTTGGCGCGCGGTGCACAACGCTGGAATGAGATGGATCAAGCGCAACGCAATGCAGCTACAGAACGTTTTAAGACCTGGCGCAACCTGCCTCCCGAACAACGTGCGTTAGTGCGACGACGCTACCAACAATTCCACGCACTATCGCCAGAAGAACAAGCACGCATTCGTATGAACTTCAAACGCTTCCATCAAATGGATCCACAACATCGCCACGAATTAATGCAACGTTGGCGGCAGATGTCTCCTGAACAACGTCAGCGAGTTCGTGACAGGATGAGGAATCGATCCCGGTAACTCGATTTACCTGTTTATTTTGATCAAATCATTTTTGGTTGATCGAACAATAGCGCTTTCTTTCTCTAGCCGTAAGTTGCTTTTCTTATAGCGAAGCCTTTGAGCAGTTTATAAACGTAACGATTAAGGAATGGGTTCTTGACTTGTTATGCAAATGCAATAAGTGGAATTTAATCTTGGATGGTGGCACAGTGCATTGTATGACCAACTTTTGTTTCGCCTGCGAATTCTTCCCAGATTTTGCGCGATACGGCTTATCGATATGTTGCCAGATGGTTATGCAGTAAACGTTAAACTTGCATGGTGTCTTCTGTTTGTAGTGCAGAACGATTTATTCAAACGAGCGCTATTTATTTGCTGGGCTGAGGATTTTGTTCGATGATATTTGAAGCGCAAGGCAAGCCAAAAACTGAGGACCCGACCGAAAGCGAGATTCGCAATGCGATCAGCGCGCTTCGTAGTTATGGACCGTCGTCCATCGCGATTCTGACAGACGAAAATGGAAACTATTTGCAAGTTGGGGGCGGTAGTGTGTCATGTCTGTTAGAACGCCGAGACGAGCGTACGGGATTACATTTTCGCGGATACCATGACAAACCTAGTAACGTATTCCCAGATGGAACGATACTGGCATTTGGACGCAACAGGATCCCTATGGCGGCTAATGAATGGTTTGATGCAAGAGTTGTGGCGGATGCTTTCGTGGCATTTTTTCATGGAGACGAATTGCCAGCTTCCATTAAGTGGAGAGAAGCGACAGATATAATATCGACAGGATCAAACAGTATCGACAAGATC
>JAICKZ010000186.1 GCA_025927665.1 Steroidobacteraceae bacterium
GCGCTTCAATAAAGCGTACGTTTTTTCATTGTGATAGTAATCACATAGCCAAGTTGGACCAGCACCACGTTTGCGTAATGCTCTAACTAGCTGTTGTTGGCCGCGACTGAGTAGATAAGGTGTGTTACGACTGCCCACGACAAACAAATCACCAATTCCGGGTTGGCCCTCAAGCAAGGGTGTTGTCCATGGTCCAGACGACACGATGTCCACCGGTTGATTGAAACGAGCATGCAAATGTCGTATCAATGTCGTAAGCAATACCATATCGCCCAACGCACCAAAGCGAATAACGAGTGGACGCGGATTCATCTAGAAATATTTTCCTGATCAGTGCGAAACATATTGCCATTCATGGTGGACTGTCGAATCATTCATTAACTTGTATCAGACCCTTCGCCCTTCGAAAGGCTTATGGCGAACGGAATGGATTACTCCGTTCATGGTGAGCTTATCGACCCATGCAACTTGGTGAAAGCTCGCGCAGCAGCAGCAATCGTCGTATCAATATCTTGTTCGGTATGAGCAATGGAAACAAAGCCCGCTTCAAATGCAGAAGGAGCTAGATAAATACCCTCATCAAGCAAGAGATGAAAAAATTGCTTGAAGCGTTCAGCATCACTGCGCATAACCTCTGCATAGCTTTCTATTTTTGAATTTTCATTGAAGTACAAACCAAACATGCCACCCACCGATGTCGTGACAAACGAAATGTCTGCATCGCGAGCTGCAGCGCTTAAACCATTGATCAGTCGCTGTGTACGCTTCTCGAGCTTGGCATAAAAATCTTTGTCATTGGCAATCAATTGAAGCGTCTTTAATCCTGCCGCCATTGCAACCGGATTGCCGGACAACGTGCCTGCTTGGTACACCGATCCTAATGGCGCAAGTTTTTCCATGATGGCACGCTTGCCGCCAAAAGCACCGACCGGCATGCCGCCGCCAACAATCTTACCGAGCGTGGTTAAATCCGGTGTGATGTTATAAAGCGCTTGCGCACCACCTTGCGCCACACGAAAGCCAGTCATCACTTCGTCAAATATCAACACGGCACCAGATTGATCGCATACTTGACGCAATGTTTGCAAAAAACCTGATGCAGGCGGCACGCAATTCATGTTGCCTGCAACTGGTTCAACAATGATGCAAGCAATCTTGTCACCCATTTGTTTGAAGACTTGTTCCACCTGCGCACTATCGTTGTAATTGAGCGTCATTGTATGCGCAACAAACGATGCAGGTACACCCAGTGAAGTAGGTACACCAAACGTCAACGCCCCAGATCCGGCTTTCACCAACAATGAATCCGAATGCCCGTGATAACAACCTTCAAACTTCACGATCACATCGCGACCTGTATAACCACGCGCGAGTCGAATGGCACTCATGGTGGCTTCAGTACCTGAACTGACCATGCGCACCATTTCAATGGATGGCATCAGTTTGCAAATGAATGCTGCCAATTGAGTTTCCAACTCGGTCGGCGCGCCAAATGATAGTCCCAATGCAGCGCGCTCTTGCACAACTTTAATGACATCTGGATGTGCATGGCCTAAGACCATTGGTCCCCAAGAACCAACGTAATCGATGTAGCGCTTGTTATTGCTGTCAACTATATACGCACCACTGGCACGTGAAATAAATATTGGTTCGCCGCCCACGCCGCGAAACGCACGCACCGGGGAATTCACTCCGCCGGGAATAAATTGACAAGCATCGGTATACAAACTCACGAATTGCTCCAGGTTATAAGCATGCGAGTGTAACAAGTGCCAAGAGCAAGTGGAATGCGCGTCTCTTTAGAATAACGTAAGTCATCTAAGCATGAGTGCTTGTGATCCCTAAGCAAAACCGCCAAAAACACGGATGTTTTTGCCGGAGACTATATGGACATATTCACGGCGCTTTTGCGAAGGGATGATGAGCAATCATGGAACCAGTACGAATAAAAATGATTACAACACCGGTTTGATGTTCCAAATGCGATCTGCGTAATCGCGAATACTGCGATCACTGGAGAATGGTCCCATACTTAAAGTATTAATCACTGCTTTACGGCTCCATGCGTCTTGATCACTGTACAGGGCATCCACTTTATCTTGCGCCTCTAGATAAGAGACAAAGTCCGCAAGCACCAGGAAATGTTCGCCGTCGCTGAGTAGTCGATCTGTAACTATTTTGGCATCCGCAAGATTGTCGGGTGTGAAATGTCCGGACTCGAGCAAATCAATCGCTCGTTTAAGTTCCGGGTTTTGATTCACAATGGCCATGGGTGAATAGCCGCGAGCACGCAATGCCGTCGCTTCGGCCGCGTTCATACCAAAGATAAAAATGTTTTCATCGCCAACAGCATCTTTAATTTCGATATTCGCACCGTCAAGCGTGCCGATCGTCAGCGCACCGTTCAACGACAACTTCATATTGCCGGTTCCCGACGCTTCCATTCCCGCAGTGGAAATTTGTTCCGATAAATCTGCTGCAGGCATAATCTCTTGTGCCAAGGACACATCGTAGTCTGGTAAAAAACATAGCTTCAACTTGTTGCCGATCCGATCGTCACGATTAATGGTATACGCAACTTTATTGATCAACTTGATCATTGCTTTAGCCATCACGTAACCCGGCGCCGCCTTACCTGCGATGATGACGGTACGCGGTACAACGACTTGCTGCGGATTATCGAGAATACGTTGATAGCGCACGACAACATGCAATAGATTCAACAGTTGACGTTTGTATTCATGTATACGTTTTACTTGCACATCAAACAATGAACGCGGATCGACATCGACGCCGATGAGTTCGGCAATGGTTTGCGCAAGCCGTAGTTTATTGGTTTGCTTGATGTCACGAAAGCGTTGTCTAAAGTCAGCATTATCGATTGCCCACTTCAATCGTTCCAATTCTTCAAGATCGTTTTCCCAAGCACTGCCAAGATGCTCCGTGAGTAACTGCGACAATCCGGGATTCGCTTGCTTTAACCAACGCCGCACCGTGATGCCATTAGTGACATTCGTAAAGCGTTCCGGCCAAAGTTGCGCAAAGTCACTGAAGATCGTTTCGCGCATCAACTGCGAGTGTAATTTCGCAACACCATTTACCTGATGGCTGCCCACCACTGATAGATAAGCCATGCGTACACGACGATCACCATTTTCTTCGATCAATGACATGCGACGGCGGCGATCCATGTCATTGGGGTAACGCTGACTAATTTGTTCGAGAAAATCGCGATTGATTTGGTAAATAATTTGCAAATGACGTGGCAGCAAGCGCTCAAACAAATGTATTGACCAGGTTTCCAGTGCTTCGGGCAATAAGGTGTGATTGGTATAGGCACAGGTGCGACGCGTGATGTCCCAGGCAAGATCCCATTCCACTGCATGTTCATCCACCAACAAGTGCATTAACTCAACAATGGTTAACGCAGGATGCGTGTCATTTAATTGAATGGCGACTAACTTGGGTAATTCTGCCAAAGTACTACCGTTGGCAAGATGTTGTGCAAGCATGTCTTGCAACGATGCGCTGACGAAAAAGTATTGTTGCTTGAAGCGCAGTTCTTTACCTTGCGGCGTTGTATCGTCCGGATAAAGTACGCGCGATAAATTCTTTGCATCAATCTGTTCGGCAACCGCGGCGGCATAATTACCCGCATTAAAGTGCTCAATACGAAACGGTGTGATGGCTTCGGCCGACCATAGACGCAGATGATTAACGCTCGGTCCTTGATTACCGGGAATCAAAAAATCATAACCGATCGCCCATACATCCTGTGTCTCAATCCAATGATGACAAATACGTCCCGCAGAATTGCGTTCCGATTGACACTGACCACCAAAACGCACGCGATAGCGCACACCACCGCGACCGCTCTCCCAAAAGTTTTGCCATTGCAACCAGGAACTGGCGAGTTCGCGTTGCGATCCATCACGCGCAATCTGTTGTTGAAAAATACCGTAGTCATAACGAATGCCATAACCAATAGCCGCATAACCCAACGTGGCCAGCGAATCGAGAAAACAAGCGGCCAATCGACCCAAGCCACCGTTACCAAGCCCGGGATCTTCTTCTTCCTGGGCGATGGCATCTAAATCGTGTCCCATGGCACGCAATGTCTCGCGAGTTTCAGCCAATACCAAGGGTGGCATCGATGACAATGCATTGATCAGACTACGGCCTAACAAAAATTCCATGGAGAAGTAGCACACACGTTTGACGCGTGCTTCATTGGCTCGTCGCCAGGTGGCAAGCCAACGATCCGTGAGCTCTTCGCGAACGGCTAATACTAACGCGTCGTAAATATCACGACGCGACGCCGTAGCGAGATTGCGCCCCAACCGTCGTTCAAGACGATCAACGATGGCTTCACGAATATGTCCACGATATAGACGTGGTGATGATATTGCAGCACTGACTGGTAGATCGCTCATTTGACTCCTATCGATTACAACAAAATTAGTGCGGTCAATTCCACAACGACTGGTTGTAATCTTCGTTTATGCGAAGCCTCTCGAAGCACATTCTACTTTAGATATTAAATTAAAATCCCCTCGACAGCTCGGGGCAAACGGTACTGTGGGCTCAACCATCAACAGCCAATTCTATTTGGCCGTAATGACTTTCTCATCCACAATCTTCCATCCTCCGCTTTCGCGAACCAAGGTCAACTCCTTGGTAACCACGGTGTCGCCAAATTTCTGCGTGAATCGTGCAAGGCGATGATCATTGTCGATTACACTTACTTTGAGACCTTTAATGCGTCCTTCCGGTAAAGTTCCCGTCGCAATTTCTGTGCGGCGTTGCTCTAGCGGTATCACTGTGCCGCTGCTGCCATAACTCGTAGAGTACATCGACAGTACGCCTTCAACATTGCGTTCTGACCATGCTTGCGCCCAGTCTGCAACCGTTTCTTCTGGAGAAGCTGCGACGCGACCGGTTTGACCAAAGTAACTGGGCGGCTTGTCAAGGCACTTACCTTTTACATCATTGTGCTTAACTTCTGGCACCACAAATAAATTGCGTCGATCGGGGGTATCGGCGCCCGGTGGAATCTTTAACGGTGGATGATCTTCGGTATGTAGATAATCGGAGCTTTTGTCCACACATTCATTACTACCAAACCAGTGATGATTATTCATCCAGCTACAAGCATTGACGGCGCCCAAGCAGATGAGCATAAATATCAAACGTATTGATCTTAGGACAGGATTGGACATGTCATCACGTACCACAAGGGACAAGGGCCGCAATTGTAAAGACAAATGCGGAAGTTTGTTGCCGTTATTGATGAAGTTAAGCTAATGAGATGAACTGGCTAAAACTCATACCATAGTAGGACAAATAAGGCATCAACACTGATGGTATTGTACTTTTTGTCTAGTCATGCTTTTGTTCTGCTATTAATGTCATGGTGGTGTGTGGCATTCGGTCAAGTTAAGGGTGAGTGATATGCAAATGGGTATGATCGGTTTGGGACGAATGGGCGCAGATATGGTTCGGCGTCTGCTGCGTAATCACCACGATTGTGTGGTGTTCGATGTGCAAGCGGCAGCGCGAATGGCTTTGGTGGCGGACGGTGCAAAGGCGGCGGAATCCCTTGAGGATATGATCAAACAGCTCGCCGCACCTCGAATGGTATGGCTGATGCTGCCAGCGGCATTTGTACCTGCAACCATTGAGCAGCTCGCAACCTTGCTTCAACCCGGGGACATTATTATCGATGGTGGTAATTCGGATTACCGTCAGGGCATGCAACAGGCACAACAGTTAAAAACTAAGGGCATCGACTTCATTGATGTAGGAACCAGCGGCGGCGTATGGGGACTACGTGAAGGATATTGTTTGATGATTGGTGGCAACGACACTGCTGTAAAATGCGCCACGCCATTATTTGAAGCATTGGCATTGGGTGCAGCAACTTCATCGAATCCACCTGAGAGCATGGGATATTTGCATTGTGGTCCAGTAGGTTCAGGACACTTTGTTAAAATGGTCCACAATGGAATCGAATATTCATTGATGGCCGCGTATGCCGAGGGATTTAATTTGTTGGCTCATGCAAATCGTGGCTTGCAATCACAAACAGCCAATGCGGAAACCGCACCGTTGGATCAACCTGAAAATTATCAATTTAAATTAGACGTGCCTGCAATCGCGGAATTATGGCGACATGGAAGCGTCGTACGCTCATGGTTACTTGATCTGGCCGCTCAAGCATTACATGCTGACCCTCAACTCGAAGGCTTTGCCGGACGTGTCTCTGATTCAGGTGAAGGTCGCTGGACCTTGCATGCGGCAATTGATTTAGGCGTACCGATGCCCACTCTATCAACCGCATTGTTTGAACGTTTTGATTCACAGGGACAAAGCGTCTATGCAAACAAATTACTTTCTGCATTGCGCCAACAGTTTGGCGGGCATCAGGAAAAGAAAAGTACCTAAGCAGTTACGCACGTAAATGCACGTAAATAAATGAAGTGAGATCGATTTGGTGATCATGAAAAAAGC
>JAICKZ010000023.1 GCA_025927665.1 Steroidobacteraceae bacterium
AATTTCTCGTCAACGTTATTGGGGTTGTCCGATTCCCATCATTCACTGTTCGTCATGCGGCGATGTTCCCGTTCCTGATGATCAACTGCCGGTGATCTTGCCCGAAGATAAAGTGCCCGATGGCAGCGGTAATCCATTGAATAAAGATCCCGCGTTTTATGAATGCACTTGTCCTAAGTGCGGTGATAAAGCGCGTCGTGAAACCGATACCATGGATACGTTTGTGGATTCATCATGGTACTTCCTTCGTTATGCCAGTGCTGACAACACCCAGTCGATGGTGGATGCACGAGCCAATTATTGGCTGCCAGTGGATCAATACATCGGTGGTATTGAACATGCGATTTTGCATCTGTTGTATTCGCGTTTCTGGACACGCGCCATGCGTGATCTCAAACTTGTTGATGTCGCCGAACCATTTACCAATTTGTTGACACAAGGGATGGTGCTTAACAACATCTATTTCAGAAAACCTGCAGCTGGACGTATTCAATACTTCAATCCAAGCGAAGTTGATGTAAAACTGGACGACAAAGGTCAGCCCATAGAGGCGATATTACGCAGCGATGGATTGCCTGTCGAAAGCGGTGGCATAGGTACCATGTCCAAGTCAAAGAAGAATGGTGTTGACCCGCAAAAGTTGGTAGATGAATTCGGCGCAGATACCGCACGCTTGTTCATGATGTTTGCAGCGCCACCAGAACAAACTTTGGAATGGTCGGATGAAGGCGTGCAGGGCGGATTCCGTTTTATGAAACGCTTGTGGCGTGTGGTCTATGATCATATGAAAGATGCTACCGACGCCAACAACGTAGAAACAAAGCTTGATGCGCAGTTAACA
The DNA here is from genome assembly GCA_025927665.1 of Steroidobacteraceae bacterium. Lineage (GTDB taxonomy): Bacteria > Pseudomonadota > Gammaproteobacteria > Steroidobacterales > Steroidobacteraceae > CAILZL01. The sequence goes on from JAICKZ010000023.1 coordinate 842, forward strand.
GCGCAGCAAAAGGATATGCGCCGCCTTGTGCATCAGACGCTTAATAAAGTAACGGATGATATTCAACGCCGGCGCATCTTTAATACTGCGATTGCGGCGGTCATGGAGTTGATGAATGCATTATCAAAGTTCAACGACGATACCGCACAAGGCCGTGCTATCACTCAAGAGGCTCTTGAATTTATTGTATTGATGTTATCTCCCATCGTCCCACATGCTTGCCACGCGCTATGGAAGGAGTTGGGTCATACTACTGCAGTGATTGATGAACCTTGGCCAACAGCAGATGCGCAAGCATTGACACAGGATATCTTGGAGATGGTGGTGCAAATCAATGGCAAATTACGTGGTCGGGTCAACATTGCGGCGAAGGCCAGCGAAGCAGAGGCACGTGCGGCTGCATTGGCTGATGACAATGTATCTAAATGGACTGCAGGCAAAGAAATACGCAAATTTGTCTATGTCCCCGGTAAGTTGATCAATATCGTTATCTAAGGTACAGCAATGGTTAATAAGTCCTTTGCTCAACAAGTTATTAACTGCGCATGCCTTGCACTGTGCATTCTTCTTGTTGGTTGCGGTTGGCAATTGCAGGGTGTGCATCATGTGTCAGCAGAGTTGCAACCACTGTATGTGCAGTATGTTGATGAGCACTCGGTTTTCAGTCGTGCGCTTAAAGATCGATTGCGAGGTTCGGGAGTCGAGATTGCCGAGAATGAATCAATGGCAAAAGTTATTTTACAGATCACCAAAGAAGACTCTGGCCATCGTGTGATATCTGTTTCTCAGCGTAATACACCTGAAGAATATGAGGTTTACTACAACGTTGAATTCGTCTTGAAGTCTCGCAACGGCGATCTGATGTTGCAACAACCGTTAGCAAGTTCACACACCATGACCTATGACGAGAATCGTGCGTTAGCGAAACAACGCGAAGAAAATGTATTAAGCGACGACATGGCTAATGAGTTGGCTGATCAATTATTGCGTCAAATCCGTAGACTATAATATTATTCACTTGTGATGAAATGCGGGCGAGCACATGCATAGATGCAAGTGATCATGCGTGAAGCGGAAGAAAGTTTAACCATACCTTGATGATATAAATCAAATGGAAATCAAGATGCCTGTACAAGTCATGCTGCCCATGGTTGTTACTCAAACCACTGTGCTCGTTTTGGATGAAGTGATCATCGAGCAATTGCAGCAACTATTATTGCAATTCAATTTACAGCTACAGCTAGTGGCCGAGGATCATATTATTCCTGGCTCTTATTGGGGTGATTGCGAGGCCGGGTTGATTGGCAGCCATATCTATGCACGTCTGGATACGCCCGTACATTCAATATTGCATGAAGTCAGTCACTATGTTTGCATGGATGATGTACGACGTGACGCTCTGTATCGTGATGCAGGCGGGGACGATGACGAAGAAAACGCAGTGTGTTACTTGCAGATTTTATTGGCTGATCACGTGATCGGTCTTGATCGCGGACGGATGCAGCGCGATATGGATGCATGGGGATATACTTTTCGCCTTGGTTCCGCTCGCGCCTGGTTCGAGAATGAAGCTCTTGATGCACGCACATGGTTGATGGAAGCAGGATTGGTTTCAGCCGATGACTCTATCACCTGGCAATTGCGGCGTTAAATGTAAACCTATCTTAAAGTTACTACTCCACTTAACTCCAACTAACCTCGCTCTTACATTTTGAGATAGGTTCTATAATGATTTTCCGTCTGGAAGTTGTTGACGCTGGCCATATTGATAATCATAAAGTAATAATCATGCAGGTCTGTAATCGGCTTCCTAAATGACAAATTAGTTTGTTATAGTCAATTTTCTTGAATCAATTGGACGATCATCATGTACATCAATCATTTGCTGTCCTGCGTTGCGCTCGGATGTCTCTTCAGTTCAGCCTCACCGGCCCATGATCGCGTCGAACCTGCGCCATCGCCATCATCAGTATTGGCGCAGCTGGGTGATAAATTTTATCTTGCACAACTTCGTTTTGATCCGATAAACAATGGCACCTTTATTGGCGATAATCGACTTGATGACAAATTAAATATCAATATTGATCCTGTTCAGCGGATCCACCAACGTGCTGTTTTGCAGCGTCTTGAATGGCAACTTCATCTCATCAAGCGCAAGCAACTCAGTGCAGAGGATGCGTTAACTTATGATTGCCTTGAGTATCAGCTGCAAGCGAATGTGGGTATTTTACGTTACCCGGACCACCTGTTGCCAATAGAACACATAAGTGCAATTCCTTTGGTGCTAGCCAATTTTGGTAGCGGTCAGGCAGAACAACCATTGAACACGGTGGCGCAGTACGATGCGTATCTGCGACGCATTTCGCGCTTGCCACTATGGATTGATCAAGCGTTGGTTAATATGCGTAAAGGGATAAGTCTTGGCATTGTGCAACCTCGTCCTATCGTGGAAGCTATGTTGGGTCCATTGAAACAACTGACGGTTGATATTGGCAATAATCCTTACTATGCGCCGATTAGAAATATGCCAGCGTCTTTTGATAATGCCAGTGCTGAACGTTTGAAGCGTGAATACTCAGAAACGTTGAAGCAAAAAATCATCCCAGCCATAAAAAAATTGGTGGACTTTGTTGATACACAATATCTTCCCGCCAGTCGACATACCGATGGTTGGAGTGCCATGCCAGAAGGTCTTAATTGGTATAAACAATGGATCAAGTTTCAAACCACAACAAATCTTGAGCCCGATGTCATTCATAATCTAGGTTTGCAAGAGGTGGCGCGAATTCAAGGAGAGCTTACAAAGTTGGCGCCCAAGCTTGGTTATGCAGGAGATCCGAAACAGTTTCTGGCATGGGTCCGTACCAATCAGAAATTTCTTCCATTTAAAAGTGAAGCAGAAATTCTGAATGCTTATCGAGATATCAATACACGAGTTAAAACTCAATTACCAAACTTGTTTGGTCGCTTGCCGAAGGCTGAACTGGATATTCGTCCCGAACCGGAGTTAACTCGAGAAGCCGCATCCGATCACTACTCCGTTCCAGCGGAAGATGGTTCGCGTCCCGGTGTATTTTGGGCCGTGATCAATGACCCTACCGCTTATAACTCTTCAACGATGGTGTCGTTGTTCTTGCATGAAGGCCAACCCGGTCATCACTTTCATTTGTCTTTGCAGCAAGAATTGAATTTGCCGGTGTTTCGCAAGCGAACACAAATCAATGCCTATGCTGAAGGTTGGGCGTTGTATGCGGAAACGTTGGGTCATGAAATGGGTCTTTATGATGATCCAGTGATGTATGCGGGCAATTTGCGATTGGAAATGATGCGTGCTGTGCGCTTGGTTGTAGACACTGGCATCCATGCAAAAGGTTGGACCCATGACCAGGCTGTTGCCTATATGATGGACAACACCGGCTATTCGGAAGCGCAGGCGCGTAATCAGATTGAGCGTTACATGGTGTGGCCGGGACAGGCATTGGGTTACAAAATTGGCGCGCTCAAGATTCAACAACTGCGTGAGCGCGCAAAAAGTGAATTGGGAAGTAAATTCAACATTGCTGCATTTCACGATGCAATTCTGGCCGAAGGTTCGTTGCCTTTGTCAGTGCTTGAGGCTTACATCAATCGCTGGATAGAAACTCAGCGATGAAGTTTGCGACTGTTGATGAAGATCGTTGTTCATGTTGTTCCAGACGCCATGAATGATTTCAAGAAAGTGTTCGAAGAAATATTGCACTTGTGGGAAATGATGGAACGCATACCAGACGATCACAATACTTAAACCGACACTCACTATGCTGTCCCACAAACCGAACCACATTTCAGCAGGCGATCCCGAGAAATGAAGTGTTGCACGACGAGTGATTTTGAATGGCGCAGTGGTCATTCCACAAAGAATCAGCATGACAATAGCCAGTACCCAAGTTGGTGTGTTACCGGCGGGAATGTGCCACCCGTATATGGCTCCTGTGCTGAGAAGAGAAATAATGGCAAGCATCCACGCCCAAAAGATCAGTACTGATACAACGCTTGAGATTGGTAACAGAATTCCTGCAACAACTTTCGCGGCATAACTCGTTGGGTACGCGGTTTCATGAATATTGTTTTGCATGTTGTGTGACCACCGCCAAGCATGACGCTGACCTTTGCAATATTTTTTCCATTCCTTTTTATTCTTGAACTCCGAATAATTCTTTATTGCCTGCTCGATCACTTCCTGTGCGTTGAACGGTGCACCACGAGCGGCAGCCATATCTTCGGTGGTGTTTGCATAGGGGATCAAGAACATCATAATTAAATACATTAATGCCCAAATGCCGCTGGTGATAAACGCCAGAAATACAAACAGAATACGAATGATGGCTACATCAATGTTAAAATAAACGGAGATGCCTTTGCATAGGCCGCTAATGATGGCGCCATCACGAATCTGATACAGACGTTTAGGCGCATCCATCTTCGATGTACTACTTGCATTGGCATTGTCGGATTGAGCAGCCTCTTCTGTACTGCCTGAATCGACTGGGCCCATATCCTTGATGATTTGTGCAATTTCCTCATTGGTCATCACGTTCTTGTGTGGACGTAAATACTTAGAACATTTGTCGGCAATGGCCTGTTCCAAATCAGCGAGCACTTCTGCTTTATCAGGATTGTCCTTCAACTGAGATTCCGCACGCAGCAGATATTGCTTTAATGATTCGAAACCGCCTTCTTCAAGTTGGTATGCATTGCCATTTAGGCTAATGGAGATAACCTTGTTCATAAATACCCCATGCGCGTCAATAAAGTTACTTGCCCAGATGATTCAGAAAAGTGTTCAGTGATTTCCAGTAGTCATTGAAATCGGCCAACTGTTTTTTGCCAGCCGCCGTCAACTTGTAATACTTGCGTGGTGGACCTGAATCCGATTCTTGCCATTCGTATGTCACCAGTTCTTCACGACGCATACGACTGAGCAGAGGATACAACGTGCCTTCCTGCGTACTGAATTCGGTGTCGCTCAGAATCTGCAGCATATCGGCCACATAGACCTTGTCGCCCGAAATGATCTTGAGGATCACGAATTCGAGCAGACCTTTGCGTATCGCCAGATATTTTTGTTCAGTGGACATATTTTTAAAACAGCTACCTTGTAATAAAAAGGTACCAGTGAATGGGAAGGGTGTCAACAGATTTATTATCTGGTGATATATTCCCCAGCAGGGCAGATGCTAAATAGATGTGATGTCAGGTGAGGAAAAAATACGATGAGCTATCTGATGCTGAAATATTTACATATCCTGTTTGCCGTTATTGTCGTCGGCACTGGATTCGGCATTGCGTTTTTCCAATGGATAACATTTCGTAGTAATAATTTAGAAGCGATCCGAACCATGACTCGCCATGTGGTGTTAGCAGACTGGTTGTTTACAACGCCCGCGGTACTGGGCCAATTCATCACCGGGTTACTACTGATGAATAAACTGCACTATGGCTTTTCTTCATCTTGGTTTCTAACGGTGATTACGCTCTTTACATTTGTTGGCTGCTGCTGGATTCCCGTAGTTGTTATTCAATACAAACTAAAAAATCTTACGCAAGGTGAGACATCGGTTCTGAATAACGGCGAGCTCAAATATTGGATGCGTGTATGGACGGGGTTAGGCATTCCGGCATTTGTCGCCATGCTGATTATTATTTGGTTAATGGTTGCAAAGCCATTGTCGATTACATGATCAATTGAATGTTAGTGGTAATGTAGTAGTTGTGCATTGAGAATTAGCGGCGATAAAAAAAACGCCATCCCGGTCATGACCAAAATGGCGGTTATCAAGCATCATTAATTGTTCAAGTAAAACTAATTGTTCAAGATCCCCTGGCCAACACACGCTCCGTTGCTTCAGGTGATAATGGCACGCCTGGAGTTAATTCACTAGGGATTGTAGGTCGTGATGCAGATGCCGCAGCAGTGACCGTTGGCTTTTCTGCTTTTGCTGCAGGTTTATCCGACATGTCGATGCGACCCTTGAAGAATGCACCTTCGACCAAGCCCACACGCGGTGCGAAGATATTGCCGGTTACTCGACCTGATTGATGAACGATCACCGCTTCATCACCGTATAGATCACCTTCTACTTTGCCGTCAATGGTGATCATGCGTGCTTTGATATCGCCGATCACAGAGCCATCGTTACCGATAGTGACGCACTGCGGATTATGAATAGAGCCTTCAATTTTACCTTGCAGAATAAAATCTTCTTCTGCAGATAGTTCACCTTTGAAGTGCAAGGTAGGACCGAGAACCGCAACTTTAGGTGCGGTAGGAACAGCTTGTACTGGCGATACAGCAGCGCTTTGCATTGAAGAAGCGGTTGGTTGTACCCGCGATACTTCACGTTCTTGACGTGGGTCGATTCCAAAAGTAGCCATAAAAATCTCCGACTCAAATATCAAATTTTAATCTTGAACTGTGTATATATTTACGCGGTGTTATTTTGCACGCGCCGTGCTCGATGCAACTTTAGTGTCCATGTCAACCGAGCCGTTGAATTTTGAACCTTCAACCAGATTCACTGAAGGCGCGCGAATATTGCCACGTAGATTACCGGATTGATCCAGATACACAGAATGGGCTGCCGTCAGATCACCTTCAACGGTGCCTTCTACTTTAATGATGTTAGCAGCAATGCTGGCCTTGATTTTGCCTTCTTTACCAATGGTTACTCGTTGTGAGTGACGAATGGTGCCTTCAATGGAACCTTGAATTAGTAAATCTTCATCTGCAGATAATTCACCTTTAAAGCGCATCGTCGGCGGCAGAATGGACATGCGTTCGGACGCTGTATCGTATGGATTGCTCATGCGTGTTCCTCGAAGTCTGTATTGATTTAAGTGCACCAACTAAATTTTTAGTCGCCGTGCACATTGATAAGTGCCGCGAGTGACCGTAAATATACTGCGGCGAGTGCAGCGCTGCGCTAACTTCAAGGAGAGCTTCATCACAGTTCTGCGCAATGTTGTTAGGAAAAAATTATCTGCGCAAAAATGTTGCGGTGTAACAAGTGTTATTGCGATCTTAATGACAGCAACACAATTAAATTGTCGCTATTTAGCAGCAGTTGAATTAACGATACCGATCAGTAGCGGTGATCAACTCATGTGTATTGCCTAATTCAAATGCAGAATGCCCTGCATCTGCAACTATACGTAGTTCTGCTTGCGGCCAAGCCAAGTGCAGATCCCAGGCAGATTGCATTGGACAAACAACATCGTATCGTCCTTGCACAATGACAGCGGGAATGTGCTGAATGCGATGCACATTGCGTAGCAATTGGTCGTCATAATCAAAAAATCCTTTGTTGATAAAGTAATGACATTCGATGCGCGCAATGGCCAGGGCGAACGCTGTTTCGCCCCAATTTTCCAGATTACCTTGATTGATATGTAAGTAACTGGTGGCGGCTTCCCACACCGACCATGCTTTTGCTGCTTCAAGTTGTTCTTGTTTGTCGTTGCTGATCAAGCGTTGATAATATGCATTGATCAAATCACCACGTTCAGATTCTGGAATAGCTGCCACATAGTTTGCAAAATGCTCCGGAAATAATGCGCCAGCACCTTGTTGATAAAACCATTGCAGTTCCCATTGCCTTAACATGAAGATGCCACGTAGCACGAGTTCCGTTACTCGTTCTGGATGAGTTTGTGCATACGCAAGCGCCAAGGTCGATCCCCATGATCCGCCAAACACCAGCCATTGCTTAATGCCAAGATAAGTACGCAACTGCTCTATGTCACTGACTAGATGCCAAGTGGTATTATCGACTAACGAAGCATGTGGGCGGCTGCGTCCACAGCCACGTTGATCAAATACGACAATACGATAGGCGTCAGGATCGAAAAAACGATGTGCACGTTTATCAGCACCTGCGCCGGGTCCGCCATGCAAAAATACGGCAGGCTTGCCTTGTGGGTTACCAAACTCTTCCCAATAAATTTCATGCAACTCCGATACTCGCAACCAACCGGTTCGAGATGGCCGTGATGTAGGATACAAAGTACGCAGTGCTGATTGGTCTTTCTTTTTCAAATGCGCACGCGATACATGTCGACGTACGGCTTGTTGTGGCTTGCGCACGCTACGACGAACAACTTTTTTCTTGCTGGCCATGATTGCCTTACGAGATATCGCTGTATCAAAACGCCTTACTAAGTGACACATAGATTGAACGACGCGGACCAAACTGCGGCGCGCCCACACCAATACCCGATCCATCACGCAATTCGTAACTTTTATCGAATACATTCAACAATGCCAGTTTGGCGGTGAGTTTGCCAATACCTGGTGAGTTGAAACTGCGATTCACAGCAAAATTAATTTGTGTGTAGGGTGGCAGTTTCTCTAAATTAGCGAAACCACGACGCAGTCCACTGCCATACAACAAGTCAGCGCTCAACTGAGTCATCTTCCAGGTGTACGACATTCCCGCCGATCCCGCCACGCGTTGGTCATGATCAACATAAACCCAATGATCAGCGATGTAGCTTAACTCGTTTGGATCAAAGTTGAATTGCCCGGTTTGTACGTTGCGTGCTTGCGCTACCGAATATGCCAGGTTGGTGTAGAGCGTTAACTTATCGACGTTATAACTCGCAGTGAGTTCTGCGCCGTACACACGTCCTTCGGCATAGTTGAACGCGGAGAAAATCAGCGCATTGCCAAATTGACCATCATCCTGCAAGTTCTGCACTTTGCGATAGTAAGTATCTAATCCGACAATCAAATGCTTATTCACTTCCTGACTTACACCGATATCGAAGTAATGTGAGCGTTCTGATTTCACTGCGGTATTGGCATCCGAAGGCAATGCATTAGTCGTGTCAGCAAATTTGGCGATGGTAGTCGTGTCGATCTTTTCCGTGGAAGGCGGTGTAAAGTACCGTGCATAGCCAATATGTAAATGCGTGTCAGGTGACAAATCATAAACCATACCCAAACGCGGACTGAATTGCTGCTCATTCACCACGGTATTGATCTTATCAAAGCGTGCACCATAGTTGATGGTAAGTTTAGTCGTCGGCTGCCATTCATCTTGTAGATATACGCCACCGGTGTGACCGCTGATGTGTGAATCGTCATTGATGTTGATGGGTATATCGCTGCTTTGATTGCCATTGGCATCAACCGCAAACACCAGCGATTGGTTATTTACAGTGAAGCGTTCACTGCTAATAAATAACCCGCCCCTTAATTTGTGATTGTCGTTAAGCTGGTAACTGATATCGGCTTGCAAACCTATTTCTTTGTCTTGACGTTGGATGGTGGCGCCGATGCCATTGAATACTAGATCGCCTACTGGATCGGGGAAATAGTGAACACTGCTATCGCGATGGAATAGCGATACTTGGTAATCAATATTATCTGTTGCTTTACTTTGATAGCTTAGTGCTTCGAATGCATTTTGTTCATTTTGTCGTGCATCAAAGCGAGTGGCATCAATGCTTGATAAGTTGACGCTGTTGAGCGCAAAACAATCATTCGTCATACAATTAAGTCCTGGCGTGTTTGGAATTTCAAAGTGATTGCCGGACAAACCAAACATAAAATTGAGGCGGCTGTTGTCATCAAGAATATATGACAAATAACCAAAGCCTTTAGCTTGTTCAGTGTGATCATGCACGGCATTTTGTGATGCCGTGGGATTTTCAATCCCCAGATCATTTTGCAAGTAAGAGCCGATTAAAGAATACGCAAAGCTACTACTTGAGCCTGTGTAGTCCGCACCGAATTCGCGATCATTGTGATTGCCGCCGGTAATGGCAACATTACCACTGCTATCGGGTATGTAGCCTTTGGTGTGGATATCGACAATGCCTGCAGTACGATATCCATACTGCGCAGGCAACGCGCCCGTCAGAATACTAATTTGATTTGCCGCACGCATATCCAATGATTGACCAAAGCCAGTGATCGCTTCGGGAATGATCACACCGTTAATGCGATACTGCAAATTAGCGTGATCGCCACGTATATGAAGTTGTCCGAATGAATCTTGCACCACGCCTGGTGCTTGCAGAATAGCCTGATTCATCGGCGTGGCATCACCCAGTGGCAAAGCCTTAATATCGTCAGCACCAATATGATAAACAGAACTGCCCGTGTCAGGTGACAGGCCATTGCGTGCGGCATCCAGGCGGTTGGCGGTTACGATCACCGTATCAAGATTGGCGGATGTATCTGTGCCAGTTGATTCCGCGGCGACACTGATATTTAAGTAAATACTGCAAAGCGCAAATGCAATCGACTTTGTAACACTCCGCATTGGAGCGTTCGATACGAAACTATATAAGTAACAAGACATGGATGACCCATCCGATAGAAAGCTAAATGCAACGCGTCCATAGGTAGACGTCAATGCATAACCACTCTGTGCAATTCGCACAGAGTGCATGTTTCATAAATGAATTAGTGGGTCGGCGGTGCGCGCGGTTGCGCTGCGATTTGAATTTGTATTGACGGTTCAATCCATTGCACCGTTAAGAGAACTTTAGCGACAAGAAATTCAATATTGAGTATAGCTGTGTTGCTAGGCGTTGCACCTAGATGACTAAAACCTACACAGTAGCCGAAAGCTTGATGTTGAACTTGTTCTTTGCTGTGATCATGCCCAGCATGCGCCATGATGTCCAACACAAACACCAGCACCAACAGCATTGCAATGCTGCGCGTGGTCGACAGATGTTTAATATGGCGTATGGAGGACATGAAGAAATTAACGACGGATTTATAACTCAATTGAATCGACACCATAACCGAGATCAACGCACAAAATCAATCTGACATCATGCACAGTTGCAATGCGGTAACTGTTGATTAAGTCCGAAGACCGCCAGCGATGGACTGTAGTCGGTTATAAAATCAAGACCTGCGAAACTTAGATTTCTGGGATTGGCGTTTATTCAGCGGATATCGGCGCAACTCTCGGTTATGATCACACCATGAAATTAAACGGCGATCAGCTCAGCGCACAACTCAAGCGGCAATTACCCGCTATTTGCCTGATTACCGGCGATGAGCCGTTGCTGGTGGGCGAAGCATGCGATCAAGTCCGATCGGCTGCACGTGACAAAGGCTTTACCGAAAGGCAAGTATTTTTTGTCGAACGTGGTTTCGATTGGCAAGCGTTACGTGCCGCCGCGCAAGCGATGTCGTTGTTTGCGGAGCAACGTATTCTAGAGATACGACTGGGCAATGCCAGTCCGGGAAACGAAGGCAGTGAGGTGCTGTGTGATATTGCAGCGCAAGCTGCGCCAGACATTTTGTTGCTGCTGGTGGCGGACAAATTAGATGCTCGATCATTTTCAACCAAGTGGGTCAGTGCCATCGACAGGCATGGATTACTGATACAAATATGGCCTGTAGAAATTTCACAATTACCCGCATGGATCGAACGCCGCATGCAACGCGCTGGATTAACCACGCAAATTGATGTTGCATCACTATTGGCTGAAAGAGTCGAAGGTAATTTGCTTGCAGCCCAACAGGAAATAGACAAACTGGCGTTGCTCTATCAGGGTGAGACCATCACCGCAGAGACCGTTATTTCCGAGATTGCTGACAGCGCGCGTTATGACGTATTGCAGTTAGGCTTGGCGGCCATGCTCGGACAATCGGCACGTGCATTGAGAATTCTCGATGGCTTGCGTGAAACGGGAGTGGATGCCACGTTAGCGTTATGGGGCGTGAATAAAGACTTGCAATGGCTGGCGCGTGTCGCTGCAAACATGAATAAGGGCCAAAGTGCAGAGTCAGCAATTCAGGCCGCGGGTGTTTGGCGGCCTCGACAAGCAGCGATGAAGCAGGCAGTGCAGCGACTTCGGTTGCCAGCGTTGCGCGGTTTATTGTTCGACGCTGCACAGGTTGATGCCGCGATCAAGGGCGTTAATCGTCGCGATCCATGGGTGGAATTGCGTGGCTTGGTGGCGCGAATGGCTGGCGTGAAGCTAGTGCGTGCCAAAGTGGCCTGACGAAATACGATTTGCATTGTTTGCAGCGCCCAAGCCATTACACTACACACTCTTTAATTCCTTATATTGTAATTATTAATGCATCCCATCGGTATTTTCGGCGGTACGTTTGACCCCATTCACTATGGTCATTTGCGTACTGCTTTTGAGTTGACGCAAGCATTGCGTTTGAGTGAAGTTCGTTTTATGCCTGCAGGTAATCCGCCGCATCGCGATATCACTGTAGCTAGCCCGGAACTGCGTCTGCAAATGGTCAGGGCCGCCATTGGTCAGCAGCCGGGTTTTAATGTGGATGACCGAGAAATGCGTCGTGCCGGGCCTTCCTATTCGGTGGACACTTTAACCGAATTGCGTTCAGAGATGCCGCAACGCTCGTTGTGCTTGATCGTAGGTATGGATGCATTTTTGAGTTTGCCAACGTGGCATCAATGGCAGAACATTTTGACACTGTCGCACTTGATCGTGGCGCATCGTCCGGGTTGGCGTGCGCCTGCCAAGGGTCCATTGGGTGAATTGCTGGTTGATCATGGTACAGGTCGCGTGGATGATCTGCATGAGAGCAACTCAGGTCGTATTTTTATTCATGCCGTTACCCAGTTGGAAATTTCATCCACTGAAGTACGCAAGCTGATTGCAACTGGCCGTGATCCACGCTATTTGATGCCGGATGCAGTACGCGACATCATTCAGCAGTCCGGTTGTTACCTGCAACGTGCATAATTAATACTTATTGTTTTAATGGGGTTCGAGGTTGGCATGGCAAAAAAATCTTCAACACGCAGCAGCAAACGCAAAGTCGTAAAGCGCGCCGTTCGCAAAACCGCAGGTAAGACCGTTGGTAAATTTGCCAGCAAAAAGACCGCAAAAAGGTCAGGAAAAAGCCATGTAGTCAAAAAGAAATCTTTGCGCAGCAAGACTGCGAAAATTAAAAATGCCAGTGCAAAGAAAGCAACCAAGAAAAAAATCACGGCTAAAGCTACGCAAACAAAAACTGCACCGCCGCCAATAAAAAGCGCACCGAAGTCCGCGTTGTTGCAGTTGGTGGAAGCAGCGCTTGCCGATATGAAGGCCGTAAACGTAACGGTGTTGGATGTGCGTGGATTGACCGATGTAGCGGATAACATGGTCATTGCCAGTGGTAATTCTGATCGTCATGTAAAATCCATTGCTGACAATGTGGTGCAAGCGGCGAAGAAAGCAGGTTATCGGCCAATGGGCGTGGAGGGCGAGCGCGATGGCGAATGGGCACTGGTCGATTTGCAGGACATTGTGGTGCATGTGATGTTGCCACGTGTCCGCGAGTTTTATCGACTGGAAAGTCTTTGGGATATTAGCGCAGCAAGGCGCGAAGCAATTTTGAATCCAAGTTAAATTGTATTAAGCCAAATTGAACTCAATTCAAGTTGAACCAGACTATTATCGTCGTTCAAGCATGCATATTTTATGAATCTGCGTTTGATCGCTGCTGGAACTCGTATGCCAGAATGGGTTCAACAAGGCTATAACGAATATGCCAAGCGCCTCACTCAAGATTACAAACTCGACCTGATTGAAATCCCCTTAGGACAACGCAGCGGTGGTGATTCGCTCCGTGCGATGGAAAAGGAGGGTGAGCGGATGCAGACCAGCATTGCGACATTGGGTGCTCATCCATTCGTGGTGACGTTGCAGGTAGGTGGCAAGGCACTTAGTACCGAGCAGTTAGCACAATTTCTGCAATCACGTGCGCGTGATGGTCGTCACCTGGCATTCTGTATCGGCGGGCCGGATGGAATTGCGCCAGGTGTCGATGCTCGTGCCGAAATGCGTTGGTCATTATCATCATTAACCTTGCCGCACGCGCTGGTGCGCGTTATTGTTGCGGAAGCTTTATACCGGGCAGTAAGCGTCATCAAGCAACATCCTTATCATCGAGCCTGATCCTCTACTTGCAATTGAATCAATGCATACAGACGAACTAGCAAAAACTCGCATTGCGCGTACCAGTGGGTACATCACCAATGGCGAACCCGGACAGGCATACCTGGTGGTGTTGCATGCCGGATTGCAGTCAGACATCGGTCGACGTTATGTGTTGGAAACGTCTTCGTTAACCATCGGCCGGGGCCGCGACAATGACGTCGTTTTAACTAGCGATGCCGTATCGCGTCGGCATACGCGGCTGGAGGTGCGGGAAAATGAAGTCTTTGTGATTGATCTGCAATCCACGAATGGCACTTACATTAACGATGATGGTCGTTTGACCAGCGAGCGTCGCCTGATTCGCGGTGATTTACTGAAAGTGGGCGACACCATTTTCAAATATTTGTCAGGCGTGGATGTAGAAGCACAGTATCACGACATGATTTTTCGCATGGCGGTGACTGACGGGCTGACTAATTTATGTAATCGTCAGCAATTGGATAAATTGTTGAATGAAGAAATTCAACGCTGTCAACGTAACTCACGATCATTAACTGTACTGTTGCTGGATATTGACTACTTTAAAAAAATCAATGATGAGTTCGGTCATCTTGCCGGTGATTCGGTCCTGCGCGGTTTGGCCTCCGCATTCACGAAGCGATTGCGTCCCAGCGATAAATTGGGTCGCTACGGTGGCGAAGAGTTTTGCGCAATTCTTCCGGAGACTTCATTACAAGGTGCGATGACATTCGCCGATGGATTACGTGCGCTCGCTGAAAGCTGTGTATTCGCTGCAGATGGCAAACAAATTAAAGTGACTATTTCAATTGGTATTGCGGAATGGAATACAAGTATGCAAGCAATGGATATGTATCGTGCTGCAGACGAAAAACTGTATTCGGCGAAACGTAATGGACGCAATCGTGTAGAGAGTTAATGTCATTAAAAGAAGTATGCGATATTGGCGGCTGAAATCCCTATTGATACTCGTGTTAACCCTGTTAGATGGTTGTTCGCAGCTTACCTTTCTTGTTGCCAATACTCCTGCAGCTTTTGGAAATTATTCGCGTGTAAAAAATATTTTATATGCCACTCAACCGCGTAATACATTGGATGTGTATGCGCCAGAAGCCAAACATGAGTATGCACCGATTGTGATTTTTGTTCATGGCGGTGGCTGGGATAACGGCGACAAATCGCAATACAAGTTTGTTGGTGTTGCATTGGCCGAGCAAGGATATGTTGCGGTGTTGCCCAATTATGGATTGTATCCACAAGTTAAATCACCAACCTTTATTCAAGATATTGCCGCAGCGGTGGCATTTGTACATAAACATGCGACGGAATGGGGCGGCGATGTAAACCGCATCTATCTCATGGGCCATTCAGCTGGCGCACAAATTGTAATGATGGTTGCATTGGATAAAGAATACTTGCAACAAGTGGGCGGTAATACTGCTTGGCTGCGCGGTGTCATTGGACTGGCGGGACCCTATGACTTTCTGCCTTTCACTTATCCCTATATGAATGATTTATTCGGGCCACCAGATCGTTATGCTGATTCACAGCCTATCAATTATGTGCGTGCGGATGCGCCGCCCTTGTTGTTGCTCCAAGGACTACAGGATCACACCGTTGCGCCCACTAACACACGTCGCTTGAGTGACGCGATGATTGCGGTTGGTGGCAAGGTGCAGAGCGAGTATTTCGAGAATGCCGCACACAGTGATTTGATTGCTGCGTTTTCATTTGTACGTAAACATAAACCGCCAGTGATTGCGGAGATTAATAAATTTATTGCCACTGAAAACACAAACCCAGCGCGAAATTCGCAAGCCGCTGTGAAGCGTGTTCAGTAGGTGAATTGTTGATGAGTTTCTGATGCGTTGCTGTGATTGGTTATTGGTTTAAACATCAAGAGGTCGTTATGAAAAAATTTTTATCAGTTGTTGTGGCAAGTCTGTTTTTGATGATCGGATTGACTGTTCATGCTAGTGAACAGCAAGACAAGATGAAGTCATGTAATGCTGATGCTACATCGAAGCAGTTAAAAGGTGATGAGCGCAAAGCTTTTATGAAAACGTGTTTAAGCGCTAAACCTGCGGCTGAAGCTTCTGCATCACCTGCGACTCAGCAGGAAAAAATGAAAACCTGCAATGCTGATGCAAAGACCAAGGCACTTAAAGGTGATGAACGTAAAGCGTTTATGAAACAATGCTTGTCAAAGAAGCCAGCCGCTAATTAATTTTGTAGCGACGTCGGTGTCAGATTAT
>JAICKZ010000005.1 GCA_025927665.1 Steroidobacteraceae bacterium
TCGAAAGGCTCAGGGGGACGAAAGAGTTCGATCATGGTTAACAATTTAAATTTTCCGTTCATGGTAAGCCTATCGAACCATTCATCGTTGAGTAAGACCCCTTCGACAAGCTCAGAGCGAACGGATCTAAGTTACTTGGCTTAGGGATCAGTTATACAAATAAATATTTATTAATCCCGAACCGATGCAGGTCTTCAAACTTTACCAAATCTTTCACCGTGTCCAATCCATCTTTTGAGCAAGGCAGCAACGATATCAGGCGATGATTTCAGTAATTGTTCTGCTGCCTGTTGTACTGCTGGCAACAAATCACTGTCACGCATCAAGTCCGCCACCCGTAATTGCGCCAAGCCAGTTTGTTTGGTACCGAGTAATTCGCCAGGGCCGCGAAGTTCAAGATCGCGACGTGCAATTTCAAAACCATCGCTGGTTTCGCGCATGATGTGCAATCGTTGCTTGGCAATATCACTTAAAGGATATTGAAACAATAAAACGCAACTGCTGTGAGCACTGCCGCGTCCCACTCTTCCACGCAATTGATGTAATTGAGCCAATCCCATACGCTCGGCGTTTTCAATTACCATGACACTGGCGTTGGGTACATCCACGCCAACTTCAATGACCGTGGTTGCTACCAGTACATCGGCTTGATGTTGCTTGAACTGCATCATCGTCGCATCTTTCTGTTTGGCATTCATACGTCCATGCAACAGCAACACGCGCAAATCAGGAAGTGCGACGCTAAGCTTCGCATATGTGTCCTCAGCGGCTTGAGCGCTCAACAATTCGGATTCTTCAATGAGTGGACACACCCAATATACTTGATGTTGTTGCTTGCAAGCCTCATGTACGCGCTGCACCACGCTGTCACGACGACCATCAGGCAATACCACGGTTTGCACTGGCGTGCGACCCGGTGGCAATTCATCGATGACGGAAACATCAAGATCCGCATACGCAGTCATCGCCAATGTGCGTGGGATTGGCGTAGCCGTCATGATGAGTTGATGTGGATAACAATTTTCCTGCATGCCTTTTTCACGCAGCAGCAAACGTTGATGCACACCAAAGCGATGTTGTTCATCAATGATGGCGAGTGCCAATTTTGCAAACCTCACATCGGATTGAAACAAAGCATGGGTGCCTATCACAATACCCGTGGTTCCGTTGTGTAAACCTTGCATAAGACGATCACGTGCCGCACCCGAATGTTTTCCGGTGAGCAGCGCAACTTCAATATTCAGTGGTTGCATCCATTGCATAAAATTGCGCGCATGTTGCTCTGCCAACAATTCAGTCGGTGCCATTACTGCAGCCTGCATGCCACACGCCACCGCTTTGATTGCGGCCAACGCCGCAACGATAGTTTTACCGGAACCGACATCACCTTGCACCAACCTCAACATGGGATATGGCTGTGCCAAATCGTGTTCAATGTCATTCCACACCCGCGCTTGCGCACGGGTCAATTTAAATGGCAATGAATGAAGAAACTGTTCAAGTAAATCTTTGCCATTGGTTAATGACCAACTGTTGTCGCGTTGAATATCCTGGCGCAACGCACGTAAACTTAATTGCTGCGCCAACAACTCTTCAAATGCCAAACGTCGCTGCGCGGGATGCAATCCTTTGGTCAACAAATCAATGCTGGCATCAGGGGGTGGACGATGCACATATTCCAATGCGGTTTGTAAGTTCGGCCATTGTTTATCAGGCAACAATTCGTTGGGCAACCAATCACGGATTGCGTGTTGCGACTTGTTTTTCAGTGTTTGCAGTGCATTGGTGGTCAATTGTCGCAAGCGCGTTTGTTGCACACCTTCAGTCGCTGAATACACTGGTGTTAGCGTGTCGCCTGTATCAACCGCAATGTTATTGCCGATAATGCGTCGATACTCGGGATGCACTATCTCCAATCCATTGGTCGTGCTGCGTACTTCACCAAAACAACGCAGGCGAGTTCCACGCGATAATTGCGTTTGTTGTGCGTTACTGAAATGAAAAAAACGCAGGGTCAACCATCCCGTGCCGTCACTGATTCGACACAGCAATTGTCGGCGACGACGGAAGCTAACTTCAGACAATTCAATATCGCCTTCAATCGCTGCACGAACACCCGCCTGCAATTCACCGATGGGAATGGTTTGCGTGCGATCTTCGTAACGAAACGGCAAATGAAATAACACATCCTGAATAGTGTGAATACCCAACTGCGCCAGTTTGTCAGCCAGCGCACTGCCAACACCGTATAATGCAGTGACGGAACGCAACTCGGGCAATTCGATGTTGGCGTTCATGAGTTATATGTTTCGCGACTCAATCGTAGGTTCACTAATCTACTCAAATTGAAACATAGTGTGTCGCATACAACAAATGATTGTTATTACCGTGAAAGCACCTAGCCAATTTACTTGGCCAGTTGTAAACGCTCATGGTGAATTTGTCGAATCAGCCATAAAAATTCAATGAATCCTTCGATAAGCTCAGAATGAACGGAAGCATTTTTATTGGCGTCACGCTTTCATCGGAATGGCACATTACACTGTACCATCGTTGTGCCAAGAATCTGTATGTTCTGGATTGACCGTGAACACATCTCTTTACAACTCCACCACACAATCCATTTCTACCGCTGCACCTTTTGGTAAAGCAGCAACGCCAATCGCCGCACGTGCAGGATAAGGCTGTTGAAAATATTCACTCATGATTTTATTTACCGCCGTAAAGTGCGAAAGATCGGTCAGGAATACATTGAGTTTGGCAACGTGAGAAAATTCACCACCAGCAGCATTGATAATGGCTTTGAGATTTTCAAACACGCGTTTGATCTGTAACTCCATATCGCCAGTGAGCAACTCGCCAGTTTTTGGATCGAGTGGAATTTGACCGGAAACGTAGACGGTATTGCCACACTTCACGGCTTGTGAATAAGTACCAATGGCTTGCGGTGCATTGGGTGTACTGATGATACTGCGTGACATGAAAACTCCTGCGGTTATTTGTGACAATCAAGTGTAGAGCAGATTGCGATGATGTCGCTACATTAAGCAACGGTTACTCTCGACTTAAAGAGATTTCGATTAAGCCAATGTTCGTGTGACCTTGACGACATCAGACATCTTGCGGATGCGTTTGATCACTTGCGCCAGTTGTTTGCGATCCGCCACCATCACTTCAAATATTTCCGTACTTACGCCACCGTCGCGTTCAATGATTGACACACGTTCGATGCTGGTTTGAGTAGCAGAAATTTCTGATGCCACTGCGGCAAGAATGCCGATGCGGCTTTGCACTTGTACCGCAATTTCGACATTGAACAACTTGCCTGCAGCGGGTTGCCATACGACTGATAACCACTTATCAGGCTGTTTGCGAAAGCTCTTTAGATTTCCACATGCTTCACGATGAATCACGATCCCATGACCGGTCGTGACATAGGCCATGATGGGGTCATTGGGAATGGGGAAGCAACAACGTGCATAACTGACACTTAAACCTTCAGTGCCGGCAATTGCCAATGGCCCGGATTCATGTGGTTGTGAGACGGCGCTGTCTTTTGGAATCAATCGTTGCGCGACGAGTGGAGCGAGGCGTTCGCCAAGCCCTACTTTTTCGAACAATTCACTGGCATTCTTCAAATTAAAATCCGCTGCAAGTGCTGTCCATTGTTCGGGCTTGATACTTTTGAAACTTAATCTGAGCTCAGTCAATGACTGCGTTAATAAGCGCTTGCCTAACTCCGCGGCATCGCCGGATTTCAAGCTCTTTAAGTAATGACGTAATGCAGTACGTGCTTTGGCGGTGACGACAAAATTGACCCAGGTTGGATTGGGCATTGCACCCTTCGCCGTCACCACTTCAACCGTTTGACCATTGCGTAATGGTGTGCGTAAAGGCACCAAGCGTCGGTCAATTTTTGCAGCTACGCAACGATTACCCACATCGGTATGCACTGCATATGCGAAATCAACTGCGGTGGCACCGCGCGGTAAGCGTCGTATCTCGCCTTTGGGAGTAAACACATACACCTTGTCTGGAAAGAGATCGACTTTAACGCTTTCAAGAAATTCTTCGGAGTTGCCACCATGCATATCAACCAGGTGTTGCAACCATTCGCGTGCGCGATCATGTCCGGTCTTTTCGTCTTCGCTACCTTCTTTGTACTGCCAATGCGCGGCGATACCGGACTCTGATACTTGTTGCATGGCTTCGGTACGAATTTGTACTTCGATCGGCATGCCATTCGGTCCAAACAAAGTGGTGTGTAATGATTGATAACCATTGACGCGTGGAATCGCAATGTAATCTTTGAAGCGACCCGGCATGGGTCGATAGATACCATGCACGATACCCAATACTCGATAGCAAGTATCAATACTGTCAACGACGATACGAAAACCAAATACATCAACCACTTCATTCAATGCGGTTTTTTTACGACGCATTTTTTGATAAATGCTAAAGGGATGTTTTTCGCGACCTTCCACTCGGCCTTTAATCGCAGCCTTTTCCAGCGCTGCTTCAATGTTGTCTTTGATCTTGCCGATAAACTGTTTCTGATTGCCGCGTGCACGCTTGACGGCTTTTTCAATTACCTTGTAACGATTTGGATAGAGATTCTTTAATCCCAAATCTTCCAATTCATTCTTAATATTGTAAATGCCAAGCCGATTGGCAATGGGTGCGTAAATTTCCAGTGTTTCACGCGCAATGGCGCGACGTCGCAAGGGTGACATGGAACCCAGCGTGCGCATGTTATGAGTGCGATCTGCCAGCTTGACCATGATGACACGAATATCACGCACCATGGCGAGAAGCATTTTGCGAAAACTTTCCGCCTGCGCTTCAGCTCGATTTTTAAACTGCACGCGATCCAGTTTGGAAACCCCGTCCACGATCTCCGCGACATCCGCACCGAATCGGGTGGCGATATCTTCCTTGGACATGGGCGTGTCTTCCAGTACATCATGCAAAATGGCAGCAACAATGGTCTGGCCATCCATGTGTAGATCAGCTAATAGATCAGCAACCGCAACCGGATGAGATATGTAGGGTTCGCCACTTTTGCGCTTCTGCCCTTCATGAGCCGCAGCGCCAAACTCATAGGCTTCACGGATGGGTTCCACCCGTTCAGGTGGCAGGTAAGTCTCCAGCTTATTGATAAGCTGGGTGATGCCGATCGCGCGTCTTCCAGTTGGCAACAAACCCAAAATAGAAGACGCGTAACTCATGTACTAAAGAATACGCTTATTCCTCTACGGCGTCGTCAGCGGCTGCCGGTTTAATGTCGTCTTTGAAATCATCTTTGAATTCGTCTTTAAAGTCTTCCTTGAAATCATCGCCAAAATCATCCAAAGAGTCTTTAATGCCGAGGCCGGTACCGAAATCATCCTGCATCATCATATCTGCCGCGCCGAATTCATGTGTAGGGCGATCCACTTCCTCGAGAATTTCTGGACCAACATGCCCAGCGGCAATTTCGCGCAGAGCAATGACGGTGGCTTTGTCGTTCTCACGCTCAACGGTCGGTTCAGCGCCATTGGCAATACGACGTGCACGCTTGGAAGCGACTAGCACTAAATTGAACAGATTGGGAACGTTCTGCAAACAGTCTTCAACAGTAATGCGAGCCATGCGAGATACCTTGCAAGAATTCGAAAGGGTACGAATTATAGCTGCCCTCATCGGGGAACACTAATATGATTAGCGGAAACTTGGAATGAATATGGAAAATTGTGAGTTTTACCGGAATATTTTGAGTGGAACGCATTTTATGGCGACGTTGCTATACAAAATTTCTTTCACAATCATTACACGTTCAACGTTCTGAACGGATATTCAAGGAAACAGTAAGGAGTTAATGATGAATACGAAAAATCGCCTATCGAAGTGGTTCGCAGCCGGATTGCTGGCGTTGATGATTTCCGTGCCCGCCATGGCCGGAACGGTAGATATCAACAAGGCCGATGCCGCCACCATTTCCAAAGAACTCAAAGGAATTGGTCCGGCCAAGGCAAAAGCCATCGTCGATTACCGCTCCGCGCACGGTTCATTCAAAAGTGTGGATGAATTACGCAAGGTTCATGGTATCGGTGAAAAACTTTTGAGTAAGATTCGAAGTGATGTCGCCTTGGGCGGTGAGACTGCTGCTAAAAAGTAAACTTCTCTGATGCACTCAAGCATGTGCATCTCCTGCGCATGCTTGGTTGCAATTACATCAAGGTTTGATTACAACCGTCGCATGATTGCGCTTTTACAACGAGTCACCCATGCTTCCGTCTCTATTGCAGGCAATGAGACAGCGAGTATCAATCGAGGACTATTGGTACTTCTTGGTGTGCAGCGAGGTGATGCCGAGCATCAAGCGGAGCAGCTGGTACATCGACTATTAAATTATCGTGTATTCGCGGATGACCAAGGCAAGATGAATCTAAGCATTTTGGATGTCCAAGGTGGCTTGCTGCTCGTTCCTCAGTTCACCTTGGCTGCCGATACACGCAACGGCACGCGACCCGGATTCAGTACCGCGGCATCGCCACAGGCGGCTACACAATTGTTCGATTATTTTGTGACGCAGGGTCGCAAGCTTCATCAGCACATCGCTACCGGACAGTTTGGCGCCGATATGCAAGTATCGCTGATCAACGATGGCCCCGTTACTTTCTGGTTGCAGGTAGCACCGGATAAAGCAATTCAGTAGGCTATACTCGCGAAAATTCTTGAGAGCTTCGCAATGCTTGATTTCAGTATTTCAAAATTGGCAGTGCTCGCACTGTTAGCACTATTGGTGTTGGGACCAGAAAAACTGCCCAAGGTGGCCGCGCAGTTGGGTCGCTGGACTGGGCGTGCCAAAGTAATGGCACGCAATCTACGTGCGCAACTGGAACAAGAAGTAGGCTACGACGAATTGCTGAAAGAAAAACAGAAAGCCGAAGCCGCGTTAGAAACCGCACGGAACACCACCCATGCTCAAGTACAGGATGTAAATTCATCGATTCAATCTTCTACCTCACCTCAACCCATCAGCACAGAACCGAATACCACATCGACTGCTCATCCATCAGGGAATGATAATTCTCATAATCAAACTTCGGGCACTGGTGTATGAGTGAGCAGTCTGAGTCTGATAAACCGTTGGGATCGATGGCCGAGGGTACGCTGATATCGCACTTGCTGGAATTGCGTGATCGTTTAATTCGTGCGGTGATATTTACGACCCTGGTGTTTATACCGTGCGCCTATTATTCCAACAAATTGTTCACCATGATCGCGCGGCCGTTGCTGAACAAACTGCCGAAAGGCACTTCGATGGTATCAACTAGTTTGATTGCCCCGTTTATGACGCCTATCAAGTTGTCCATGCTGGTTGCACTATTCATCAGCATGCCCTATGTGTTGTATCAAGTATGGGCATTCATCGCGCCCGGCTTGTACAAACATGAAAAACGTTTTGCCATGCCGTTGATGGTGTCGAGTGTGATTTTGTTTTATTGCGGCGCTGCGTTTGCATTTTACTTTGTATTTCCGGTTATGTTTTCGTTCTTTGCAAATACCACCCCCGAAGGCGTGGTGCTGATGCCGGACATCACACAGTTTTTAGATTTTGTTTCGGTATTGATTTTTTCTTTTGGCGCTGCGTTCGAAATTCCTGTTGCCACAGTATTATTGGTGGCAACTGGCTTAGTAAAAATGTCTACACTACAGGGGAATCGTGGTTATGTGGTGATTGGCATCAGCATTATTGCCGCCGCATTAACACCTCCCGATGCAGTATCGATGATGATGATGGCCGCGCCTATGTACCTGCTGTACGAGCTTGGCATCATATTCTGTCGCATCTTGTTAAAAGATAAATTAGCTGAAATGGCCAAAGAAGAAACTGAAGCTGCATCAAGTTAAAACCTGCTTGGGTTACACCAAGAAATTGAGATACAGTACACGGCATCCTGCTTTGTTGAGATTGAACGATGGACGCTGAAAACACTTTTCAAGTCTTCGACTGGTTGTGGACCTCGGGTCAATTATCCGAGAGCGACATAACTAATTTGCCAAAGTATGGCATCCGCACTGTGATCAATCTGCTGCCGCCACATTCAGCAACTGCGTTGCGTGGTGAATCCGAAAAAATTACGGCACTGGGAATGAATTACCTGCAAATTCCAGTGAAATGGGAACAGCCCACCCTCGAACAACTGGAGCAATTTTGCATTGCATTGCGAACTCATGAAGGCCGTCCTTGTTGGGTACATTGCGCCAACAACATGCGAGTCTCTGCATTCCTGTATATTTATCGCAGCATTTTTTTGAATGACCCTGAGGAAGTTGCTTGCGATCCCATGATTGAAATTTGGGAACCCAATCCAATCTGGAAAACTTTTATCGATGATGCCATGCGTCAGTTTGCTAAGCGCCGCCGACCTCAACAACCACAAACTAATGCGAGTATTGCTTGAAAAATATTTGCCGTAAATTCATTGCCAGCGCAACGCTCGTAACGTTAATCAGTGCCAATGCTTTTGCAGACGAAACATCATCTGAATCGATTCGGCTAAATCAGCTTGGCTTTCTTCCAATGTCACACAAGGTCGCAGTGGTACCTGCAGGCAGCACTCATTCTTTTAGTATCGTCAAAGCAGGTACTGACAAGGTTGTGTTTAAAGGACAACTGAGCAACGCAGCAGGTTGGTTGCCGGCTGAAGAGCGAGTTACTCTCGCCAATTTCTCAAAACTGCATAGCCCCGGTGATTACCAATTACGCGTCGCGGGATTACCAGATTCCGAGCCTTTTCGCGTTGCGGCCAATGATTACGTCGCGGTGAATCATGCTGCACTCAAGTTCTTTTACTTCAATCGCGCTAGCATTGAATTGCTTCCGCAATTTGCCGGCAAATATGCGCGCGCCGCAGGTCATCCTGACAATCATGTATTAATTCATGCTTCGGCTGCAAGTGACAGCCGACCTGAAGGAACCGTGATCAGTTCATCCAAAGGTTGGTACGACGCGGGCGACTATAATAAATACGTCGTCAATTCAGGAATCTCCACTTATACATTGCTGGCTGCTTACGAAAGTTTTCCATCGTTCTATAACGATCAGAATGTCAATATTCCTCATGATCGCACTGAACAGAAAGTCCCTGATTTGCTGGTCGAAACGATGTGGAATCTGCAGTGGATGTTGACTATGCAAGATCCTGAAGATGGCGGTGTGTATCACAAATTGACCAATAAAAAGTTTGATCCCTTTGTCATGCCTGACAAGTGCGTCAATGATCGATACGTGGTAGAAAAATCTACGGCGGCGGCATTGGATTTCGTTGCAGTAATGGCGACCGCAAGTCGCGTGTACAGTCACTATGAAAATGCCTATCCAGGGCTATCCACAAAAATGTTGCATGCCGCTGAGCATGCATGGCAATGGGCCAAAGCCAATCCTGAAGTATTGTATCAACAACCAGCTGACATCAAGACGGGCGCTTACGATGATAAAGACGTCAGTGATGAATTTGCATGGGCCGCATCGGAACTGTATATCACCACAAAAAACGATGCTTATTATCAAAAGATGAATGCGGAGCATGTAAGCAATGGAGTACCGTCATGGGGAGACGTGCGTGGTCTGGCATGGATGTCGTTAGCAACGCATTTATCCGATCTAACGAATATTGCTGACAAAGAGTTGATCAAATCACGCATCGATACATTGGCAAGTTCACTGGCAAATACATGGCATGAGTCTGCATATGGCGTATCCATGCGCTCAGAAGATTTTGTTTGGGGCAGCAATTCAGTGGCACTTAATCAAGCCATGATGTTGATTCAAGGTTTTCGCTTGAATAACAACAAGCATGAATATATTTATGCGGCACAAGCATTATTTGATTATGTACTGGGTCGTAATCCAACGGGCTATTCGTTTGTAACAGGCTTTGGTAACAAGTCACCGATGCATCCGCATCATCGGATCTCCGAAGCCGATGGCATTGTGGATCCTATCCCTGGCATGTTGGTGGGCGGTGCAACCCCATTGCAAGTCGATATCAAAGATTGCAAATTACCTTATCCATCCAAATTGCCTGCTAAATCTTATTTGGATGACATATGCAGTTACACCACCAACGAGATTGCCATCAACTGGAATGCGCCGTTGGTGTATGTGAGTAGCGCACTGCAGGTGTTAACCAAATAATCAGTCGCTTGGAATGAATTGTAGTTGGGCTGAGTCTATACAGCCCAACTCGCTTCCGCAGCTTAACAGCGTTTGGAAAAATACTAAGTCAACACACCGTCATGGAAGATGCGCATGTGTCGACAAGGGTTAGCGAGCCGTCAGCGCATTGGGCAGGATCAATACTGAGGCTTTGTAATCCAACTTAATCATTGAGTAGATTTCCTTGTGAGGTATGCTAGATCTAGGGATGCTTCCAAAACCACTGAAGAGCGAGACGCAGCTCCTTATCAAGGTCGTTAATATTGGGTGCCTCTGGATCGGTAAGGCTATGATTTGCATCTGGAACTCTGCGTACGGTTAAGTCCCGACCTGCTGCCATAAGCTTTGCAACAGCGACTTCTTGCGATAGTGCAGGAACTGATTGGTCAGCGGTACCGAATGCCATGTAAACCCGTGCATTACTCCTTAGTAGCTCTTCGCCCGGATCTACATGGAAAAAGGAGCTCCACCGCTTGTATGGATGACCCCACGCGAAGGACGTCGAATTCGCCGGATCTGCATTGATGGCACGCACCTTTTCCTCTACATCAGCCAGACAAGGCGATGCGTCGAAGCACATCCGATAGGCATGAACGATAAAGTCAAAGAGCTGCGTGGTTCCGGAACCACCTATTGATACCACGTCGGTAATTGTGGCGTCGTGACCAGCAAGTAACGTAGCCATCACGGCGCCTTCGGACAGACCTACAACTAAAGTTCGTCCTTTGGCAATCCACTCTAGTTTGCGTGCGTCGCGGACACTCGTCTGTAATGCAAGCAGCCAACTGTCAGCGGTAAAATCATGATTGAATTGCGCACTACACGATTCCGCCGATCCTGGTCTCTGACCGGAGGAGTCGCCGGAGTATGGTTTCTCCACGGCCATCACGGTGAATTGTCCTTCCTTTCCAAAAGGGAGGAGATCGAACAGGGTGCTATAAGAACCATTGCCCTGCACATGCATTACGGAACCACATCCAGACCCTTGGATCATGAGCAGTAAAGGTGCCGGCGCCGCGCCATGGCTTAAGTAATACGTCAGTTGGCGACCAGATTTATCCGTGATCTGGTGTTGTTCGAATGTTGTGCCAGGTATTCCCACAACAGATGTATCGGCGATGCTATCGTCTGTGTGAAAAAAAACAGATCCGAGTAGCAACGCTATCAACAGTATTCTCATGAGTGAAGATCCTCTGATCTCGCCTGGTTTTCGACCAATCAAAACTAGATTTTTGGTGCTTCTGAGTTAACTCTCTGACCTTGTACAACAAACTCGTTCGAGGTCAGATGACAAGTGAACTGTTGGGTTGATATTGATTGTAATGCTGGCGCCAAGCGTTGAGAACCTTTCGTGCATGATCAATCGACATGAACTCGGTGACATTCAAACATTCATCACGCGAGCGCCCATTGAACGATTTCATAAAGCCATTCTCAGTGGGCTTACCTGGACGAATGAAACCCGGTTTAGCTTCGCCTGAATGACACTCATCGAGTAGTTTGGACACAAGCACGAATGCGTTGACTTTTTGCAACCAATTGTTGTTTAATCACAATAGTTCGTTATGAAAACACGCTTCGCATGAATTTATACAATCGAATTTCTGTTTTTCGCGCCGAACACGGTGTATCCCGACGGCAACTGGCTGAAGCGGTGGGAGTCAATAATCAAACCATTGGTTATCTCGAACGCGGCGATTACAAACCCAGCTTGGAACTTGCTTTAAAGATCGCACGCTACTTTGGGGTAGCGGTCGAGATGCTTTTTTCATTAGAGCGCTTTGAATCCATTGCAATGACCCTCAAACGCGCGGGAGAAGGTGAATGAAGTCCATCATAGATACATTTTTGTCGAAGCTGGATAACTCGGTGCGATGGACCGGAATAGCCACTGGAGCCGCCGATCAAATGTCAGGCAATTCATCCGGCGAGCCTAAATATCGGCTATTCCGTTGGATGCCGATTTGGTCAATCGTGCTTTCGTGCGCAGTATTTGTCATTTTTTTGATTTGGCCGCCAGTGCTGGATAGGATCTCACTAGGCGCCTTCATTGCCGTCCTCGTAAGCTTTATATGCCCCATCGTGTGTATGGTGCCGATCATGTATGCAGAGGGCCCATTGGGAAAGTCTTCCTACAAAGACGATGAACGCGAGGCGACGCTGAGAAAAGATTCCTTTCTCTTTTGCTTTGGGTTGCTTACCTGGCTCAATTGCCTAGGCCAACCCACTCTCATGATCTTGTCTCACTTTCAGAATTGGCAAACCTCACATAGCTTGAGTGTCGCAGCATCGGCCTTTGTGCTGAATGCCATCTTATTTGGATGTTTGCCGACACTCTATGCAAGCTGGAAATTACGGCAAATGTCAAAAGAATGATCGTGCCAATTTGGCGCAAGAGAAAATTTCTTTATTGACATTACTCCATTCAAGTTACAACGCTTGCTGCGCTTTGGCCCTCACATTCAAGTAACATGCTATGGACTCGGGGAGTCCGCCTACCGATGACACTGTTACTGTTTTTGAATAATACAAACTGCTCTGCTTCCCTAAGCTATACAGGCTAATATCGTTTAGCGTATGTATAACTATCCAATTTCCTGCTCTTCCCTGAGAGTGAGTGACGTTTTGCACTTCTTTCCATGGAACGAAATGTTTTCTTAGCTTAATTCCATCTGGGCTAGCGACAATATCAGGACCGCGATACCAGGGTGAAGTCTTAAGTCGGGAAATTACATTCATCACGAAAGCCGATAGCACAATTAGCACAAGCATTGCACCAATAAACTTTTTACCCTCATTGAATAGATCGATACCGCATATTATACCAATTGTGGCGATTACAAGACCGATCGATATTGACAAGAGGCCAGGTTCGAAGGCCCAAGTAGATGTAACGTCATTTGCACGACACACCCACTTCGGAAGAACGGAATACTCATAAACTTTATACATTGCAGTCATGCTCGTTAACATGACTACAAATGCAATGAACATCAGCGAAAATACACTTATTGCTCCAACAACCATCCCCAGCAGCACTGTCACAGCTAACGAAACAGGAATACTGAATATAAATGCAATTGATTTCATGGACACCTCATTACAAGACACGGCCTACGTGAAGTTAATTTATTTTACTTCATCAATAACCGTTCAGTGATCGGCACATACTTGGAGGCAGAGTGAATCAACGATGCTGCCGTTAACTTCTCCACTCCATAGACTTCGACCGTGACGTGATGCTTATCAATTAACTTCTGTACCAGTAGATCAAAATCACCATCACCGGATGCAAGCACCACTATATCGGCTTGAGGTGCATATTCCATGACATCAAGGGTAATGCCCACATCCCAGTCACCTTTGGCTGTACCATCGCTTCTTTGAATAAAGGGTTTTAGTTTCACCTCGAAACCAATGGCCCGCAATATGTTCTGAAATTGTTTTTGTTTTTCATCATCGCGATGTGTCGCGAAGGCAATGGCTTTAACTACTTTTCGATTCGCCGTCACTTCAGCCCAGAAAGCATTGTAATCAAAGTTTCGATTGAATCCTTGACGCGTGGTGTAGTAGATATTTTGTATATCTACAAAGATCGCGACGGTTTGCAAATTGTTCTCTTCAATTAAAGGACATAAGATTAAGTAGAGGAAGTGAATTGCACCGCAACCATGCTGCAAATTCAAAAATTCAATAGTATGGTTACTCTCGACTACATGCAGCCAATGTTCCCGCTACGATCATAAATGTTCCGGAGGAAACACGTGACCAGAATGCACCGTTTTTGCTACGCAGTAAATGTGCGGCACGTGAAGCTACCAATGCGTATATCGTGTCCGTAATGGCAACGGTGATCACAAAGGTAGTCAAGAGCACAATACTTTGTGTCCAGTAATTGCGAGTAGCATCAGTGAATTGAGGAACAAAAGCCACAAAAAATACAATGGTTTTCGGATGAAATGTTCCCACCAGAATATTATTGAGGAATGCGCTCTTCGCCGAGATGCTCGGCCTGGCAATATCGGATTGGCTCGCAGCTTTGCTACGTAAAATGGTGAGCAAGCCCAACCCAATTAAATACAGCGCACCTACCCATTTGATGATTGAAAATGCCGTGGCCGACGTTGCAAGCAAGGCTCCGATACCCACCATGGATAATGACATTGCAATGGTATTACCTACGGCCATACCGGCAACGGCCGCCAGCGCGGTATTGCGACCGGAGTTGATTGCGTAGCCAATAATGCTCATCACACCCGGTCCAGGGATTAGCCCGATCACTGACGACGCACCGACAAATGCAAGCCACAAATTCAGATTAATCATTTCAGACTGAGATCCAGAAAGGCCAAGCGGATTTCATTGAAGATAAACAATCTATCTTCCCGGAATCGCATTCAACAATTTGCGTGTGTATTCCGTTTGCGGTGATGCATAGAGCTGATCGGAATCGGCCATTTCAACAACCCGACCTTGTTGCATCACTAACACTACGTCAGAGATATATTTAACCACACTTAAGTCATGTGAAATAAAAATGTAAGACAATCCAAACTCATTTTGCAAATCCTGTAATAAGTTCAGCACTTGTGCTTGCACAGACACATCAAGTGCAGACACTGCTTCATCTAATATCAACACTTCAGGTTGCAACATCAAACAGCGTGCAATCGCAATGCGCTGTCGCTGCCCACCTGAAAACTCGTGTGGATAACGTTGCATGGCTTCTTTTGGTAAACCAACTCGTTCCAACATCGCAGCTGCCATTTGCAAGCGCTCTTGAGTAGTTGCACCGATATGATGAATACGTAGCGGCTCCAATAACAATTGTCCAATCGTAAATCGAGCGTTGAGTGAAGCATATGGATTCTGAAACACAATCTGGATTCGTCGTCGCATGGAAAGTAGTTCAGCATCATTCAATTGCAATAAATCGCGGCTACCGAACAATACTTTGCCACCGCTTGCTGGCAATAATCGCATCAACAATAATGCCGTCGTACTTTTGCCGGATCCGGATTCACCTACGATTCCCAATGTTTTGCCGCGAAACAAACGAAAAGAGACATCCTCAACCGCAGTAAGTTTTTCTTGCTCAAACCATCCGGTTTTCAAGGTGAAATATTTTTGTAAGCCATGCGCCTCCAAGACAATGTTGTCTGTGGGTGCACTACCACGTTGACGCTGCACTTCCGAAACATTCACTTGCTGCTGGCCGTCAATAAAATCAGAGACAACGGGCAGGCGCATGGGGCGAGAATCAAGTTGCGGACGACAAGCCATCAATGCACGAGTATAAGCATGTACAGGATGAGCAAATAACGCTGCCTTGCTATTTTGCTCACGTATCTCACCTTGCTGCATCACGACAACACGATCAGCGATATCGTGCACCAAGCCCAAATCATGCGTGATAAACATGATCGCCATATTGTGTTGCGCACGCAATTGCATCAACAAATCGAGAATTTGTTTTTGCACGGTAACATCAAGCGCAGTGGTGGGTTCGTCAGCAATCAGTAGCCTCGGCTTACAAGCAATGGCCATGGCGATCATCACACGTTGTTGTTGCCCTCCTGACAATTGATGTGCATAGGAGTGAACCCGTGCGGTGGGATTTGTAATGCCTACTTCGTTTAGTAATTCAATGGCTCTTACGCTTGCTTGACGCTTGGATAGTTTCAAGTGCAAACGCAGAGACTCATTTAATTGCTGACCGATGGTAAATACCGGATTCAATGAGCTCATCGGATCTTGAAACACCATGCTGATTTCTTTACCGCGAATCGCACGCAATTGTTCCGCTTCCAATGCCAATAAATTCTTTCCATCAAATTCAATTTTGCTGTTCGCAGAGAGTCGTGCAGTGCGCGGTAATAATCTCAATATAGATGTTGCAGTGACTGACTTACCACTGCCTGATTCACCCACCAATGCGATGATTTGCTGAGGCGCGACAGTGAAAGAAATATCATGTACTGCAGTAATTGCATCGTGATTTTTTTTGACGAATTGAATTTGCAGATGTTCAACGTTGAGTAAAGGTGCATTCATATCCATTACTCATTCAGCTTTGGATCAAGTGCATCACGCAATGCATCTGTGAGCATGCTGATGGCAGTGACCAATATTGCCATGCTGCCACCAGCAGCAATGATTTGTGACCACTTACCAATGACCACTTCTTCCTGCGTTTCCGCGAGAATACTGCCCCAACTCACCATGTCGACAGGAATGCCTAAACCCAAAAATGACAAGATCACTTCGGCTTTAATGGCATCCACGACGTAGCGTGAATATTGCACCAGCATCACATGACTTATATTCGGCAAGATATGTTTAAACATACGTGATGTATGCGATGCGCCCAATGCTTCGGCAGCACGTACATAGGCGCGTTCACTGTGCTTCATATATTCCGCACGCACCAAACGATACACACTCGTCCAGCTAGTTAAACCAAGGATCAACACAATCGTCACAAAACCGCGGCTAAATACAGCGGCAACGGCAAGTATTAATAAAATATAGGGAATGGACGTAAAGATGTTGTAAAACCATTCTAATGTGTCATCTAACACGCCACCGAAATAACCACCCACTGCACCCAACAAAGTTCCAACCACCACGGCTAAGAACGCAGCAAGAATGCCAACACTAATGGAGACTTCAGAGCCTTTTATTGTTTTCGATAAGATATCGTGCCCCCACTTGTCCGCACCCAGTATCAGCGACGTAGCATGTTGAGTTTGTTCGTGTGCAATGTTGGCGGTACGTTCCTTCCACTCTTGATAACGTGGTGCGAGTGGATCAATGTCCGATATATCTACCGGCGGACCCGCTTGTGGATTGGCAATGCCCACAACTTTAGTGTTAGCAACGTTAGTCACTGCGTGCAAGGAAGGCGGTGCATATGAGGGCGCAACTTCAGCATTCCAATGACTAGCGATCAATCCCATGTAAGAGGCAATCATCATCACAGCAAAAATGGTTACAACACATAGCGATGCAATGGCTACTTTATCTTGACGTAGACGACGCCATGCCAACCGCCACAGCCCTGCGGAATCGTGTCGTACTAAATCAGTGGTAAGCGTGTTGGTATTGTTCATTTGTACGCAACTCGCGGATCGAGCCAGCGATATAACAAATCGACGAGTAAGTTCACCACCATGGTAAATACAGCCAAATAAACAGTAACTGCTTTAATCACTGGGAAATCACTGTTGCTCACTGCGACAACCATCTCACGACCGAGTCCTGGAATGGAGAAAAAGAACTCCAGTAAAAATAAGCCCACCAATGCACTGGGTAAGCCACTGGCAACATTGGTCACAATGGGAATGGCCGCATTACGCAGCACATGTTTGAGCATGATGTTCTTTTCTGTTAATCCTTTGGCACGTGCAGTTCGCACGTAATCGTGATGTAACTCATCCAGTATGAACGAGCGGTACAGTCGTAATGAAGGTGCAACGTCAACCAAGATGGCAAGTAAAATCGGTAGGGGTGCATAGTGCGACAAGTTAACCCAAAAGCTATTAGTCCAACCTTGCACAGGAAACCAACCGAGCTTGAAACCAAACAACCATTGGAACACGATGATGTAAACCAGAAAGCTTATGGACATGGCCACAGTGCAACACATCATCACTATGCGGTCAGTCAAACTGCCGCGGACGTACGCAACAAGCATGGCGCACCCAACCGCAATGATTGTCTCCAAAAGTAATACGGGGATAAGCAGCGTTAGTGTTGGACCCAAACGCGTAAGAAGAATATGTGACACTAATTCATTGGTTGACCAACTACGCCCGAGATCAAACGTAAATACCTGTTTGATAAAAACCCAAAATTGCACCAGATAAGATTGATCGATCCCAAGCTGTTTTCTAATGCTCGCAATCAACGCAGGATCGGATACTTTTCCTGCAAGGATGTATGCTGGATCTCCACCCACCCAGTTGAATAATAAAAAAATCAACAGCATCACACCAAGCAATGTGGGCAGCATTTGCCAAAGACGGCGGATGATAAAACTGGTCATACTCATGAAGATTGATATGTTGTTCTTATATTATTTTTTTAACGCCGCTTGTTGCGCATCAACGTCAATATCAAGATATAGATATCTATCATGACTGATCGGGTGACGATCGAAGCCATGCACCCAAGGTTGGACAAGATGCAGGTAGGCACGATGTACACCGATGCGCCACGGTGCATAAGGAAGAATTAAGCGGCACATTTCACGATATAAACGATTGCGTTCCGGACTGTCGGGCAACCTCAAAGCTTGTTCATACAATTTGTCGTAGGCAGGTAACTTGAATCGCCCACGATTGGCAGAACCCGAATTCGGTCCATATAGCAATTGCAGAAAATCTTGTGCATCGGGATAATCAGCGATCCAAGCTGAATCAGTAAGCATGAATTTACCGGCCTGTTGGTCGCGTAACAAATCAGCAAATTGTTCTTGCTGGCTAACTAGGCGAATACCAATGTTCTTCATTGATTTCACCCATAGCTCTGAATATTTTGTATATTGCAGTCCAGTTTGATTTAGATACTGAATTATAAGTGGTGAACCATCCGGCTGCTCGCGATAGCCGTCACCATCACGATCTACATAACCGAACATATCTAGCAATGCCTTGGCGCGCGCCTGATTGTAATCTTGATCTTGTGCAGTAAATGTGGGGTCATACCCAATAACACCGGGTGGAATAGGACTTTGCGCCACCATGGCAAAATTCTTGTAAACCACCTGAATCAGTTGATCACGATTATGGCCCATTACTATCGCACGACGCAGAGCCACATGTTGAGGATCGTAGCCACCCACCACTGGATTTTCCATATTGAAAGTTTCGTATGTAACTTCCGGCTGTATCTCCTGAAATACGCGAATGCCTTGCTTGGCAATACTCGGTACAACCTTGTCATTTTTCAATACTTGTGCCGCATAGATCTGATGCATGGTGTCGAGGATATCAACCTCTTTATTGAGGAAAGATAGATATCGTGGTTGCTCTTCTTCAACTGGATAAATTTCGATGCGATCGAGCAGAGGTAGTTTTTTATCGCCAATGCTCTTAATCACCTCGCGATCCCATTCATTGTTCATATCCGCATAACGTGTATCGAGTACTGCGCCGCGATAGTTAGGATTACGTTCAAGAACTATTTTTGATTTACGTACCCACTCTACTAGCTTGAACGGCCCGGTTCCCACCGGATGCGCCATGGTGTCATCAGCATAAGTTTCTATCACCTCACGCGCAACAGGTGCTGTTTGCGGAAAAGCAAAGGCGTACAAAAAATTGTAATCGGGACTCTTTAGAGTAATACGCAGCGTGTATTTATCGAGCAATTCCATCCCTTTCACTGGTGTGTCGTAATCCATTTTTCCCTTGCGCTTTGATGCTTCAACCAATTCATCTAGGCCTACGATCTTGTTTTCAACCAGCCAGCTAAATGGCGCGTTCAATTTAGGATCACGAAGACGACGCAAGGAATATTCAATATCACGCGCTACAAGCTCACGCCTTTTCCCTTTAAATGCTGGGTCATCAGCAAAATAAATTCCGGGAATAACTCGAAAGGTATACACCCGACCATTCTGCTCGGCGGCGGGCACTTCACGTACAATTCCAGGAATTAATTTTGCGGGCCGCGCGAGGTAATCATAATCAAGTACCGTATCAAATATCTGCCAACAAATATCGGATGAATAAAGATCATCTAATCGTTCTGGATCAAAGCCTGTCTCAGCCTTAGGAATAGAAACTCGCAACACCTTTAATGGATCAGCAAGAACAGGCATTGCAAACGATATCAACAACAAAGCAAAAACCTTGTACATAAAGTTGCGTGACAAGCGAGTGATCATTTCTTCTGGCGAATGATTTGAATTTTAAAACCGCCACTCACTGCCGAAGCAATCGCGGTACACAGACTGACAATCAGCGATGTAATCAATGCCGTACCAAAGCTGCGAATAAGAAAGCCATCCAGCAATGATGCAACCAGGCCGAGCATACCTGCATTGATGATCAACAGGAAAAGGCCCATGGTGACGATCGTAATTGGCAGCGTTAATGCAATCACTAATGGTCTGACGACGGCATTCATCACACCCAATAACAGCGCCGCGATAATCAATGTCTGCACATCACGAAAATACAGGCCATCTAGCATTCGCGAGGCCAACCATAATCCCAACGCCGCGAAAGCGGCTCGCAACAAAAATGCCTGCACGGTGGAATGTTTAATATTCATGGTATGAATAATAGTATGTATGTCACTATCTGCAACTAATATTCAAACAGAGGAATTATTATGCATTGGGTCGCCTTAATAGTGTTGTTGGCCGTATTGCAAAGTGCTGTGCTTGCTGGAATGGTGGGCTGGGCGCGAGACAAGTACAAGGTAGCAGCACCCGCAATTACCGGAAATGAAATATTTGAGCGCTATTTTCGGGTGCATTACAACAGCAACGAACAGTTGATTATATTTCTTCCATCAATCTGGCTGTTTGCAACCTATCTAAGCCCAACGTGGGCAGCAATCCTGGGAGCAATATACTTGGTTGGCCGAGTGATTTATGCGGTGGGTTATATTCGGTCACCAGTGCAACGTGAAATCGGCTTTATTATAAGCGGAGTTGCCAATGCGATTTTGGTACTCGGTGCCTTGTATGGAGTGATTTGCGCGTTGCTTATTCACGGCTAGTTCGGTGCACTGACGTCCACAGCATTCGATTCAGGTGCACCACACTTAATAACAACAAGGCCGCAACTGCATTGTGTGCCGTAGCTAGTTCCAATGGAAATCCTTTGATCACCATCAAAGGACCTAACACCAGTTGAATTAACAACATGAGGGCCACTGCTATTGCGGCCACTCGCACAGTGCGAAGACCTGATCGCCAGGTCGTAAACACCACCCATCCCAGCATCAATGCGGTAACTACTGCACCCACTCGATGCACAAAATGAATTGCTACGCGTGCTGGATGATCAAGAACTCCACCTTGATAATCAATGCCCAATCCACGCCACAATACAAACGCATCTTTGACATCCATATGCGGCCAGTATGAATTCTGGCAAGTAGGAAAGTCAGGGCATGACACCGCTGCATAATTGCTACTGGTCCAACCACCAAGGAAAATTTGTACAGTTAACATCACCAATCCCAACAATGCCCACACGCGCAAGTTATTTCGTATTGGAGTGTTTAGGTTGCGAATGTTGTCAGTCGCTCGCATTGCCAACCATGCAAGTAACGACATGGTCGTCAAGCCACCCAGTAAATGCATCACCACAATAAGGGGCGTCAACAACTTTGTGACTGTCCACATACCGAGCAGTCCTTGTAGAATCACTAATGGCACTAACAATATTGGAAGCCAGAATGGCTGATTTGGATCGCGACGATTCCAAATTGCAACGATTGCAAGCACCACGATGATTAACCCCAGCGTGCTGGCAACATAGCGATGCAACATTTCCTTAACTGCTTTGGCATATTCAAATTGGCGACCCGGATAAAGCTGCTGTGCAGTACCGAGATGTTGTTCAGCACTCGCGGCTGATAGATGGCCATAACATCCAGGCCAATCTGGACATCCTAAACCTGCGGCATTCAATCGCACCCATGCGCCAAGCACGACAACACACAGTGCCAACACAGCACCGAGAAGAGATAAATTGCGGAACAGAGTTAGGCGTTGTGATGAAGTCATACACTAACCGATATGCGAAAGACTCAATAATTTTTTAAGATCGGCATACAGATCACGCGCATCTGCACCGGACTGGTACTGCATCATCAAATTACCGAGCGGATCAATAATGTAAATGCGTTGTGCTTGCAATGCTTCATCACTATGTGGAAACATCTTCAGCAACGACTGTCCAGTCACATCATCAAGGCGTGCCTGAATTAGATCAGACTGCTCAGTTGAAAAATACGGTTGCTCACAACAACTTCCTGAAAATAAAAAAGCGCGTTGTACACGTACACTATCCTTGCCGAGCAGCATACGAATATTGCGTGTCGTTAGTAACGCGTCACGACAAAATCGATCACAAGTGCCATCGCCGAGGTATACCAATGTCCATTTATGTTGCAACCAATGTTCATCGAGCATCGTACCATCAGGCTTATGAAGCGCCACATCAGGCAATGAAATGGCAGGAGTGATCAGTTCACCTTTATTATTCATCTTGCCAGGATGCCAGCCAATGCCGTAATACAGAACGAATGCCATGAGTAATGGTGCAAAGAATGCGAGCATCACCCATACAAATGTGCGACGTGAACTGTACGTGGAAACTGAGTCAGTCATGAAGGTTTGTGTTTGTTTCGCGTTTGAGATTGACGACAATGTAAATGATGCACAAAGTAATTGCGAACCCAAACCATTGTACGGCATACGCAATGTGACGCTCAGGTCCAAAGCCTTGTTTGATTTGCCATCGTCGTTCAAATCCATCTGCGTTATCAGCATCCATCAATACAATGCGTGATTGCAACGTGGCGCCATAAAGTGTTCGCAACTCATCAAGCTTGGGATAGTTCAATATTTGTGGCCAATTACTCCCAATTCCCGCCTGGCCCGCACGTATACCTGGCCTTGGCAAGTCGTCGACAATACCAGTGACAGTACGATCCTGGCTTCCAACCGCCAGCAATGAATCGGCTACTTTATTGCTGGCATGACTCATGTCTTTGGCTATCCAGCCACGATCAATCAACACGATTGATCCATCTTCGAGTTTCAAAGGTGTCCATACTCGATAACCTGGCCGACCGACAGAGGATGGCATATTATCAAGTAATGTTTGATGTTCGCCGTCAAAAGTGCCGCGAACACGAATGTGTTGATAGCGTGCAAGTTGTTCAGCATTCGTCATCGTCAATGTCGCGATCCGCGCTTGCCCTGCCGCAGCCTGCGACATCAAAGACCGTTTCTCATCCGCACGTCGTAACTGCCAACATCCCAAGTAAATAAACAGAGCCAGCAATAACAACGTTAGCATCGTTACCCATATTGATGGTGCAAATACTCGTTGTCCAAATCGCAATCTCATCGTGTCGCGCTATACTTAAGCATTGAGTTTATCAATCCATCGAGGCAGTCATGTTAATCAAGGTGCTGATAGTGGCATGTTTACTGGGCATTATTGCAAGCCTCGGTAAAGGATTATTTCACTTGGTAAATGACAAGGACGATTCCAAACGCATGGTGAATGCCTTAACGGTACGCGTAGTACTATCATTGGCA
Organism: Steroidobacteraceae bacterium; assembly: GCA_025927665.1. Taxonomy (GTDB): domain Bacteria; phylum Pseudomonadota; class Gammaproteobacteria; order Steroidobacterales; family Steroidobacteraceae; genus CAILZL01. Next base: position 23,505 of record JAICKZ010000005.1, read on the forward strand.
TTGTTCATCCTCCTATTCATTGCCTGGCGCCAGGGAATGATTCAGCCACATGGCTTTCAAAAATAAGTTGTTTTGAACAAATACAGAAGGGCGCAATTCGCGCCCTTTTTACATACCTGTGATCGAATATCTATTACAGCCAGTACACAAATATAAACAATCCCAACCACACTACATCCACGAAGTGCCAATACCAGGCAACCGCTTCAAAGCCAAAATGACTATCCGGCTTGAAGTGGCCTTTTAAAGTACGCAGCCAGATCACCGTCAACATGATTGCGCCCAACGTTACATGCAGACCATGAAAGCCTGTCAGCATGAAAAACGTAGAACCGTAAATGCCAGTGCTGAGCTTGAGATGCAAATCGCCATACGCTTCGCCATACTCATGCGCCTGCAAGAAGACAAACAAGAAACCTAATAAAAATGTCAACGCGAGAAATACTTTCAGTACTCCACGCTTACCCGCCTTAAGCGCGTGATGAGCGATAGTAATGGTCACGCCTGAGGTCAACAGGATCAATGTATTGATTGCCGGCAGGCTGAACGCAGGAATGACTTCAAAATTTCCATTTGCATCACCACCTACTTTGGCGGGACCGTTGCTAGGCCAGCTGCCAGTGAAATCAGGATGCAGTATTGAATTCGCAAACTTAACACCCTGTCCGCTTAACCATGGTTGTGCAATAGTACGCGCGTAATACAAGGCGCCAAAGAATGCCGCGAAGAACATGACTTCCGAAAAGATAAACCACATCATGCCCATGCGAAACGAACGATCAACTCCCGCGTTGTAAATGCCACCGACGCTTTCATTGATGACATCACGAAACCAGCCGAAGAACATAATTAACACACAAGCCAGTCCGGCAAAGAATATCCAGTGACCTACTTCATTGTCATTGAGCCATTGCGCCGCGCCAAACATGGTCAAGAACAAAGCGATGGAGCCGACGATAGGCCAATGACTGCTATGAGGTACGTAATACTTGCCTGCAATGCCGGTCTCGTTGTGTGTATTAGCCATAAACTTTCCTGAATCAAATATTTAAATTTAGCTTAACTAAAAAATTCAATACCATCACTTGTTCAACTTGGCCACGGTGGTTTGTGGCACGTCGAACATTGCATATGCCAGGGTGACGCGATCAATGTCCTCTGGCATCGCACGATCAATATAAAAACGAACTTTCAATTCGCGGGTCTGCAATGCTGCAAACGGCTGTGGTGTGAAACAAAAACATTCGGTCTTACGAAAATATTGTGTCGCCTGCGAAGGCGCAATACTCGGCACCGCTTGCGCGACCACTGGCTTGGCGATCATGTTTTTCGCTACAAAAGTAGCTTCATATAATTGCCCTGGATGCACTTCGATAAAGTCTTTAGCCGGATGAAATTCCCATTCGCCCGTTGTTGGATTGGTGGACATAAATTCGACCCGCACCCATCGTGATGCATCGGCCGCAGTGGGTGTTGCAGCCGCTCGTAACAATTCTTTCTTATCACCGTAACCAGTCACTTTGCATAGCACGCTGTACAAGGGCACAAGCGCAAAGCCAAATGCAAAACTGCCCGCTGCAAACCACCATAATTGTCGGGTGAGCGAACGATTTGCCCGCCGCAATGATTCCGGCGCGTTATTAGCCATGCGCGCGACTCACGCTAATGGCGATAAACCCGGCATAAAACGTCAATGCAAGCACGGCCA
>JAICKZ010000284.1 GCA_025927665.1 Steroidobacteraceae bacterium
AAGGTCGCAATCACCGCGATTTGATTCTTGGCCACCAGGCATTCTTCCCTTCGACGGCGTTTTTTATAAGGTCATATACAAAAAGGGCTTTAGATAAAGCCTCAGGCCCCGTAAACTGATCAACCCCGATTCAGTTACCGGTAGTACCCGATGCCCGCTGTCACGCCATCTTCAACTCACCTGCCTGAGAGCCAGGTCGCTGCAGTTGTTCCCGTTTCCACTGTTCGCGCCACAGCCCCGAAAAAGCAAGGTCTTTACGATCCGCAGTTTGAGCACGATGCCTGCGGCGTGGGCTTTGTCGTTGACATGAAGGGTCGTAAATCCCATCGCATTTTACAGCAAGGTATTGAAGTACTAAAAAATCTCGATCATCGTGGCGCCAGCGGCAGCGAAGTCAATACCGGCGATGGCGCAGGTCTCTTGTTGCAAATGCCACATCAGTTTTTGCTGATGGCATGCAAAAAAACCAGTATCAAATTGCCTGCTGAAGGCGAATACGGTTGTGGTTTAGTGTTTTTGCCGCGCAATGCCACCTTGCGTCGTGCGCTTGAATCCAAGTTCGCGCAAATTATTCAATCCGAAGGTCAGATATTGCTCGGCTGGCGTACCGTGCCCACCGACAACTCGATGTTGGGCGATACGGCAAAGATGGCTGAACCTTTCATGAGACAAGTGTTGATCGGTCGTGGTCCGGAGATCAAAGATCAACAAGAATTTGAACGTAAGTTATATGTCATTCGCAAGCGTGCCTACACTGATCTGCGTACTTCTACTCTAGGTGGCGCAGAGACTTGGTACTTGTGTAGCTTGTCGACACGTACGTTGGTGTACAAGGGCATGCTCACCACTTCGCAGTTGGATCAATACTTCACTGATCTGCGTGATTCGGCAATGGAAACGTCGTTGGCATTAGTGCATTCACGTTTTAGCACCAACACTTTTCCCAGCTGGGATCGTGCGCATCCTTACCGTTATATCGCACACAATGGTGAAATCAATACACTGCGTGGCAACTTCAATTGGATGCGCGCACGTGAGCGCCGTTTTCAATCCGAGTTGTTTGGTGAAGACATTGCCAAAATTGCACCGATCATCAATCCCAATGGCAGTGACACCGCAATGTTCGACAATACGCTCGAATTGCTCGTGTTGGCCGGACGTTCACTGCCTCACGCAGTGATGATGATGATTCCCGAACCTTGGTCAAATCATGAAACCATGGACGCGGAACGACGCGCGTTTTATCAATACCATGCTAATTTGATGGAACCGTGGGACGGCCCAGCAGATATTTGTTTTACTGATGGCATTCAAATCGGTGCGATTCTTGATCGCAACGGATTACGTCCCGCACGTTACTACGTCACCAAGGATGATTTGGTGGTTCTCGCTTCTGAAGCGGGTGTACTCGATATTCCTGCTGAAGACGTGGTGACCAAGGGACGCTTGCAACCAGGTCGTATGTTCTTGGTGGATACGTCTCAAGGTCGTATTGTTGATGATGAAGAAATCAAGCGCGAGGTTGTTACGCAACGTCCTTATCGTCAATGGCTGGCCGATCATCAGTTATATATAAAAGATCTACCGGCCGCGCCAGAAGTGCCGGTACCTGATCATGACACTTTATTGCAACGACAAATTGCCTTCGGTTACACCTTTGAAGATCAACGCGTAATCATTGCGCCGATGGCGCGTGACGGCGTGGAAGCAGTAGGTTCGATGGGCAACGACACACCGTTAGCGGTGTTGTCCAATAAGTCGCGCGTCTTGTTTGATTACTTCAAGCAATTATTTGCACAAGTTACCAATCCACCGATTGATTCCATTCGCGAAGAAATCATCACCGCTTCCGAAGTCTGGTTGGGTGCTGAAGGCAATTTATTGGAACCACAACCGGCGGATTGCCGTCGTTTGCAATTGAGTGGTCCGATACTTACAAACGAAGATTTCGCCAAAGTGCGTCGCATGGAATTACCGGGATTGAAAGCCGGTGTGTTGTCTACGCTGTTCAAAGCGGCGCGCGGTGAACAAGGCGTGGTTAAAGCGATGGAAGAGTTGTATCACGCTGCCAAGCGGATGATTGAAGAAGACGAAATCAATGTACTGATACTGAGCTATCGTGGTGTGAATCGTGAGTTTGCACCCTTGCCTTCATTACTTGCGATGTCGGGGTTGCATCATTTCCTGATTCGCGAAGGCATTCGTACCAAAGTGTCGCTGGTACTTGAAACTGGCGAGGCACGTGAAGTCCATCACTTCGCATTGTTGATTGGTTATGGCGCGAGCGCCATCAATCCATACCTTGCTTTCGAAACTATCGACGGCATGATTCGCGAAAGCATGCTGCCCAATGTCGATCACAAAACTGCGTGCAAAAACTTTGTGAAAGCGGCGACCAAAGGCGTGGTGAAAGTGATGTCAAAGATGGGTATCTCTGCCATCCAAAGTTATCACGGCGCCCAGGTATTTGAAGCCGTGGGATTACATCAAGAAGTCGTGGATGAATACTTCACTAACACGCCCTCACGAATTGGTGGCATTGGTATCGATATGGTGGCGAAGGAATTATTAATTCGTCACAACCATGCTTTCCCCATTCGGCAAGTGAATGGTCATACATTACCGGTAGGTGGCCAGTATCAATGGCGCTCGGAAGGTGAATTCCACTTATTTAATCCTGAATCCATTCATCGCCTGCAAAAGTCTGTACGCAGTGGAAGCTATCCAACTTATAAAGCGTATGCAGAATTGATTGATGATCAATCCAAGAATTTGTGCACGCTGCGTGGCATGTTGGACTTCAAGCCCGCCGATCCAGTGCCATTGGATGAAGTTGAATCGGTTGAGTCCATTGTCAAACGCTTTAAAACCGGCGCGATGAGTTACGGCTCGATCAGCAAAGAAGCGCATGAGACATTAGCAATTGCAATGAATCGCATCGGCGGTAAGAGCAATACGGGTGAAGGTGGTGAAGATCCAGAACGTTTTGCACCGATGGCCAATGGTGATTCAAAGAACTCCGCAATCAAACAAGTGGCTTCGGGTCGCTTTGGCGTCACCAGTCATTACTTGGTGAATGCACGCGAGATTCAAATCAAGATGGCACAAGGTGCCAAGCCTGGTGAAGGTGGACAATTGCCTGGCACCAAGGTGTATCCATGGGTTGCGAAAACTCGTCACACCACTGCCGGCGTAGGCTTGATTTCACCGCCACCCCATCACGATATTTATTCCATCGAAGATCTGGCCGAACTCATTCACGATTTGAAGAATGGCAATCGTCATGCGCGTGTCAGCGTCAAGTTGGTCGCTGAAGGGGGTGTGGGCACGATCGCAGCAGGTGTTGCCAAAGCACACGCCGATGTGGTGTTGATCAGTGGTCATGATGGTGGCACCGGTGCATCACCGCAGACTTCATTGATGCATGCAGGCCTGCCATGGGAATTGGGGCTGGCGGAAACTCATCAAACCTTGGTGCTGAATAATTTGCGCAGTCGTATCGCTGTTGAAACGGATGGTCAGTTAAAGACCGGTCGTGATGTTGCGATCGCTGCGTTATTGGGTGCAGAAGAATTTGGTTTTGCAACTGCACCTTTGGTTGCAACGGGTTGCATCATGATGCGCGTTTGTCATCTCAACACTTGTCCTGCTGGTGTGGCAACCCAAGATCCGCGCCTGCGTGAAAAATTTCAAGGCAAGCCAGAGCATGTGGTCAACTTCATGAATTTTGTCGCACAAGATTTGCGTGAATGGATGGCCAAGCTGGGCTTTCGCAGCATCAATGAAATGATTGGTCGTGTGGATTGCTTGGAACCTAAGAAAGCAATCGATCATTGGAAGGCCAAGGGTTTTGACTTCAGTAACATTCTGTATCAACCCGATGCCGGTCCCGAAGTGGGACGTTATTGCCAGATGCAACAAGATCATGGCATTGATAAGTCACTTGATGTCACCAAACTGCTCAACATCTGTAAGCCCGCGATTGAACGTGGAGAGAAAGTCACTGC
>JAICKZ010000245.1 GCA_025927665.1 Steroidobacteraceae bacterium
CCTTGGCGGATCGTCCGAATCATGAACGAGTCGATGCGCTTAACAGTGTTGTGCCACAAGCGATGCGAATGCCGCGACTGGTAAGCAACCAGTTGGAAGCCGCACAACAATTTTATAGGGATACATTGGCACAAGGTCATGAAGGCATCATGGCGAAATCGCTGGATGCACCTTACGAGGCGGGTAAGCGTGGTGCGAGTTGGTTGAAAATAAAACGCGCCCATACTTTGGATTTGGTGGTGCTGGCGGTGGAGTGGGGCAGTGGACGCCGTAAAGGAATGTTGTCCAACTTGCATTTGGGTGCGCGTGGAGCAAGCGATGGTGAGTTCATCATGCTTGGAAAAACATTCAAAGGACTTACAGACGCCATGTTGGAATGGCAAACCAAAGAATTGTTAGCACGAGAAATTAGACGCGATGAAATGACAGTGTATGTACGACCAGAATTGGTGGTGGAAATCGCGTTCAACGATATTCAATCCAGTTCGCAATACCCAGGTGGTTATGCGTTACGCTTCGCTCGCGTGAAGCGCCATCGACCCGACAAACAAGCCTCTGAAGCGGATACTATTGAAACAATCAAAATGTTATTCAATGCTCAAAGCGGTGTTGAAACAATTTGAAAAAATAATGGTTCATGTCGTAGAGATGTGAGTCATCATACTCGTTCACGCATTATTGTTTGCGCCATGTTTTGCTCGTTGCGCACGACGCCGGTTACGCAGGTAAATGAATTCACCCATCACCGCGGTAAGCACTAACGCAACATTCGTGGAAAAAAATACCCAGTTGTGAAGCATAAGACTGTATGCAGCAAAGCCACATGATGCGGTCAACTGACCAATAAATAGCCAACGAGATACTCCTTCCACTTGCTCAGATTTCCATTGGGTATAAACCTGTCGGCTTAAAGTGAGCAACAAAATAACAGAGCTGGTCCAGCCTATCCAAGTAGTAACCATTGAATCATTCATGGATTAATAATCATACAAGAAAAGAAATCATTTTCTAATTCCAGAAAATAGCTCTGTCGAATAGAGATGATCATCATTATTTTCTTATTACCATGACAATGAAAAGTATTTAAAATTATTTCGAGGTGGCGTTTATGACTTTCTGGACTTGCGAGTACGAGCCTTTTTCTTGATAACAGGCTTTGCGTTCGTCGCGCGTTTCGAAGCGCGTCGTTCATCCAGCGAGATCGGCGTACTGCTTTGTGCATTGGTAACAACCGCTCGTTTGGATAAACTGCGCCGCAGCACCGCCATGAGATCGATGATCTGAGCGCCGCCATCGGAAGACGACTCAGGATCATCACTTTCCAAAGCATGTTGATGCACCACGTTACTGCTATCTTTTTGTTTCGCTTTCACCAACGCTTGTAATTCTTCAGCGTCACGGTCTTCTAGTTCTTCAGCGCTTAGCTCATTGCGCTTCAATTCCGTAATTGACTTGCTAAATTGATTCACCAATTCAGAAGCGACCTTGCTTGGTTTTGGTAATCCAATACTATCGGCAGTTCTTACTTCATCTGCATAACGCAAAGTATCTGCTCGCAATACACCGTTGTCGGAAACAATGGCAACCAAATATTCATGACCACGCATCACAAAGTTGCCAATACCGACACGACCTGTATGTTCCATCGTCGCGACCAATAAGTTATAGGCTTTGGAAGATTTGCCCGCTGGCGCAAGATAAAAAGGCTTCTGAAAATATACCGGTGGAATTTGATCAGCCGATACGAAATTAATCAGATTGATATCTGCTGACATCTCCGGTGCGACGGATTCGAATTCCTCATCAGTGATCACCACCATCTTTCCATCATCGGTTTCATATCCACGTATAAGATCTTCATTCACTAATTTTTTTCCATCTTTAGAGCAACGATATTGTCGCCCAAGCGCATGGCCTTCTTTGTCGATCAACTTCATTGCGGTTTGACGCGGCCGCACAGCAGAAAGTAAATCCACCGGAATACTGACGAGTCCAAAGGTAATAGTTCCGGACCAAAGCGGACGCACAGCCGCTCCAGATGTTTTTTCGGGCGCATCCACAGAATGCGTTTTCTTCTTCGGCCTGTATGTCGACTTTGCCTTAGGCAACTTTTTTCTCCCGTGCTGCGGCAATACTTGCTTTCAAGCTGTCCGCTAAACTCACTTGAGCTGCTTTCTTTTTAATTTTTACAGGAGTTAATTTTTCACCGCGTGCTCTGGCCTCAATAAGTTTAAGCAGGCGTTGTCGATATTCGTTTTTCCACAACTGTGGATTGAAGTCCGCTTCGATTGACGAAACCAGTTGCTGTGCAAGCTTCAATTCGTTGGGCAATGGTTTCATATTCGAGGCAGGTTCTATCTCTGCAAATTTTAAAACTTGATCGGCACGTCGCATTGTCGACAACGCAAGATATCCATTGATTGATGTTAAGGCACCGATATAACGCTTCTTACGCATCACCCAACGTGCGATACCAATCATATTTGTCGTTTCGAGTGCACGCGCAAGCGCAAAGTAACTTGGCTCGTCCGCATCTGGTCCTAAATAATAAGGACGGTCGTACCATTGATCTCCGAGCACTGTAGCATTGACAAAGCGACATAGTTGAATGTCACGCGATTCGGGTGGCACTAGTTTGTCGAGATCCTCTGGTTGCAGAATGACTGCGGTGTCGTTGTCTAACGAGAATGCCTTACGAATATCCTCGCGTCTCACATCCTCACCCGTATCCTTGCGAATAATGTGTTGTTCCACTGGTGCATGATCTTTCTTATGCAACATATGAAAGCGAATCGAGCGATCTTCAACTGCGGAATACATTTTCACTGCAACTGTTTGCTTGCCAAGCGCAATTAAACCTTTCCACATCGCCCTAGCCACGAGCCTGCTCCATAGCGTTGATCCTCAAACATGAAGGACAAACAAGATGACCTTCTGCATGCATAACTTTGCAATGTGGACATCCCGGGCCGTCGCATTCTGGACAACGAAATTCGACTTCATAAATATACATTCGACCGCAATGCGCGCATTCTTCATCGCCATCGTTTAACCACCATGAGAGGCTGGTTGATTTACTGAAGTTCGTTGCCATCGGTTCTGTTCACTGACGCTAAATTGTGATTAGGGTTTTTCGCCGAAACCCACACTTGTTGCAATCAGTAGACTGTGCTCGCCTATGTCGGCATTCACTGACGATGTCTTGATAGATAGAGTTTGATCAACTGCCGCACGTGGTCGCGTATTTAATGCTTGGCATGCTCTTTAACAGTTTGACGTACTTAATGCAGATTCATGCAGATTTAGATGGGTACTACAATCGCATCTTTGGTGAGCCGGAAATACGTGTCTATTAAAACCTAACTTGCGACTGTCCATGGATCACTCTTAATTGATTTTGGTTATGCAGCAACGCTGCGGAAACGTAAAATGCCAGCATCTATATTGCGACGTAGTGTGGCCCGATGTACCGCCGATTTGCATTTGCTAATTCCACAGTGCTGATCATACTTCTCTCGGCTACTATTTCCTTGCTTACTGAGGCAGCCACTGCGGTGACGCCCGTTGCAGTGGAGAAGAAGGCAACTCCACTTGATGAAGGCGTTTCTGCCACCACCGAGTCTTTAACACCCACGACGCGAGACCAGATTCTCGACCGTATTGCGACGCTGATCGAGAACAACTACGTCTACAAGGATGTCGCTCTAAAGGTGGCAGCTGACATACGCACCTGGAAGACCGATCCGCAACTGGTACAAGTTTCGGATACGGTGTCGCTCGGGTCGATTCTGACCGAGCGACTTCGAAAGAAGGATCGGCACTTCGCCGTCGAGTGGACACCGCCTGCAAAAGATGGATCAACAGTGGCGTCGACTGTGGAACGAAACGCTCCCGCGTTCAAGCAGAAACTGGCTTTCGACAATTACGGCTTCAATGCGATAGAGCTCCTACCCGGCAATGTTGGGTACGTGCGGATGAGCATGTTCGCTGACTTCGATACGAAGCTGACGGGAGCCAAGATACCGCCTGCCCGCGCAGCAGGTGAGGCAGCGCTGACTCTGCTACAAAATGCAGATGCTGTAATCTTCGACCTGCGACAGAATCACGGGGGTTCACCGGCGATGATCGATCTGTTGTTGAGTGGGTTCTTCGGCAACAAGGCCGTGCTGTTGAACAAGTTTTACGATCGCGAGAGTGACCGAACGACCGAATTCACGACACTATCGAACTACGCCGGACGGCGCCGACCCGATGTGCCTGTCTTTGTGCTGATCAGCGGCGGCACCGCTTCGGCAGCAGAGGAATTCGCATACGACATCAAGACGCAGAAACGCGGTGTTATTGTCGGCGAGCCGAGCTTTGGCGGTGCGAATCCTGGGGATGACTTTGATGTTGGCGGAGGATTCACGGTCTTCGTGTCGACCGGTGCCGCGATAAATCCAATTACGCGGACGAACTGGGAAGGTGTCGGAGTTCAGCCAGACATCGTGGTTCCGGCCGAACAGGCGTTGAACCGAGCCCATGCTTTAGCAATTGAAGCCATCCTCGCGCACGGCGGACCCGACGAGATGCAGACCGAAGCGCGCTGGACTCTAGAGCGTCTCCTGGCGGAGCGGGAAGGGCTACGTGTCGATCCGACTGAGGCAAGCGCATTTGTAGGAACGTATGTCGGGAACTACG
>JAICKZ010000139.1 GCA_025927665.1 Steroidobacteraceae bacterium
AGTCACCGATCAGAAAAACAATATCATGACCGAAGTCCTGAAAGCGTCGAAGCTTATTGATCAAAACCGTATGACCTAAGTGCAAATCAGGCGCAGTTGGATCAAAGCCAGCTTTAACAATTAATGGATTACCGCGTTTAAGTTTCTTAAGGAGCTCGGCTTCCAGCAATAATTCCGCGCAACCGCGCTTTAATTCGGCAATTTGTTCTTCTGGCGAAATCACACTCACAATCAACTCCCAAAATAAATTTATACTTAAAAATATACTGAACTCTATGCTGTTTCCAACAATGTATGCAATGAATCTTGCGAATCACATTACAGAATATTCACGGCTGTTGACGATTGGACTCACAATCACTACCGTTACAGCTTAAGAAGAATAGCGAGGAAGCGATGTGAATCTGCGCGATAAAACTCTGCCATCTCCATTGCGCGCGGCCTCGCCCTATTTGCGCTGGTCGATGATTAGTTTGGCGTTACCGTTAGTAGTCGGCGTTATTGCATACAAAGTATTTTCGCCGGACATCAAGACAGCGACTATAGCTACGGAGAGTTCCGCGATCGCAAGTACTCAAGCTATTATTCAGCCTTCAGCCGTTACTGCTTTAGAGAAACCATCGGATAGCACGATCGAATACATCGTTAAGCGTAATGATACGTTGGAACATGTATTTCGCGAATACAATATAAGCCTCAACGATTTGGCTATGATTCGTATCTTGCCGGATGTAAGACGTGTATTGGACTTACTGAAACCTGGCGATTCAATTTCGCTTTCTTATATTGACGGCGCACTGCAATCACTACGACGACGGCTCAGCAATACTGAGCTACTGACTGTAACGCGCAATGGCACGGGCACGGGCTTCACTTCTGCAATTGTCAGCACACCTGTTGATATCAAAGTTACAACTGTACATGGCGTTGTGGATTCATCCTTGTATGCTGCAGCACACGATGCGGGATTAAGTGCAGACGTGATCATGCGTATGGCGAATGATATTTTTGGTTGGGATATCGATTTCGCTTTGGATATTCGCGCAGGAGATGAATTCACAGTTAGTTACGAACAACAATATCGCGGCAATGAATATCTTGGTGATGGTCGTATTCTTGCCGCAGAGTTCATCAATGATCATCATGTTTATCGCGCGGTACACTTTAACTCAACTGACGGCACGATCAGCAGTTACTTCACACCTGAAGGTCGCAGCATGCAGAAACAATTCTTGCGAGCGCCAGTCGATTTCACGCGTATCAGCTCCGGTTTTTCGTTAGCACGACTGCATCCGATTCTGAATACGATTCGCGCCCATAAAGGTATTGATTATGCCGCGCCAACTGGCACTCCGATTAAAGCTGCAGGTGATGGCAAGGTGGAATTTATGGGGGTTCGTGGTGGGTACGGTAACGCGATTGTGCTTGATCATGGCGCGGGCATAACAACGTTGTATGGACACTTGTCGAAGTTTGCAAGCATTCACACCGGTGCACGCGTAATTCAAGGACAAATCATTGGCTATGTCGGTCGCACCGGTGCAGCAACCGGTCCTCACCTGCACTATGAATATCACCTCAATGGCGTCTATAAAGATCCACGCACTGTGGCGCTGCCAGATGCTCGGCCTATTCCCATGTCCTATCTTGCCGAATTTCATCATCAAGCGGATGAGCTGCTTGCTGGACTCGACCGCAGCATACAAGCTAATGTGCATGTTGCTGCTCCAATATCGGTGCAAGCTCGTAATTAGAGTGTTCACAAATTCTGCGTGCACAGCGTCACACTCACGTCATACATAACAGAGTATCCTCATATTCCCGTTTAGATTCCAATCATCATGCTCGACGTGAATTTGCAAGCACCGGAACTCTATATTAATCGCGAGCTCTCTTTGTTGGCGTTCAACGAACGTGTGCTTGCCCAAGCTCAAGATGAATCGCTACCCATGTTGGAACGTATTCGTTTCCTATGTATCTCTTGCGCAAATCTTGATGAGTTTTTTGAAATACGTGTGGCTGGCCTGCATCAGCGACTTGAATTGGGATCCACGGCCGGCGGTATTGATGGCCTGACTGTCCAAGAACAACTCACTGCCATTCATGAACGTTGTCTTAAATTGGTAAGCGATCAATATGCAGCGCTTAACCAAGTGTTATTTCCAGCTTTAGAAGCAAAAGGAATTCGTTTCCTCAATCCCAGCAACATGACACAACAACAGCGCGACTGGCTGGGTAGTTATTTCGCTACAGAGATCGAACCCGTTTTAACACCATTAGGCCTTGATCCTGCACGTCCATTTCCACGCATTCAAAACAAGAGTCTGAATTTTATTGTACGTTTGAGCGGCGTCGATGCATTCGGTCGCGAAGCCACACTGGCGGTTGTGCAAGTGCCACGCGCACTACCACGCATTATAAAAATTCCGCCTACTGCCGATGCCAAAGGCACAACTTCATTTGTGTTTCTCTCTGCAATCATGTCCATGTACGTTGCGAATTTATTCAGTGGCATGACTGTAGCGGGTTGTTGGCAATTTCGGGTTACGCGCAATAGCGATCTGTTTGTGGATGATGAAGAAGTGGAAGATATGTTGCGTGCGGTTGAAGGTGAACTTGCACATCGTCGCTATGGTGACACCGTACGACTTGAAACTTCAATGGATTGCCCAACTGATATTACTCACTTTCTGTTAAAGCAATTTGAGCTAGATAGTAATGATTTATTTCAGGTGGATGGCCCAGTCAATCTGAACCGACTGATGGCGATTTATGATCTGGTAGATCGTCCCGATCTGAAATATCCATTGTTCACGCCCGTCATTCCAAAAAGCATCGCCGGCAAAGACGATCTATTTGCAGTCATGCGTGAAAGCGACGTCATGATGTTTCATCCTTATCAATCGTTCGCGCCCATTATTGAATTCCTGCGGCAAGCGGCCAATGACACAAATGTACTGGCCATCAAACAGACGCTATACCGCACTGGGCCCGATTCAATGATTGTAGACGCGCTAGTAAACGCAGCACGCGCTGGCAAGGAAGTAACTGTCATCATTGAATTGATGGCGCGCTTCGATGAAGCGGCAAATATAGCGCTGGCAAATCGCCTGCAAGAAGCTGGCGCTCATGTGATGTATGGCGTCGTTGGATTTAAAACACATGCAAAACTGATTATGGTTGTGCGACGTGAGAATGGTCAGTTGCGACGTTACTGTCATTTAGGCACGGGCAATTATCATCCAAAGACCGCGCGCGCATACACGGATTATGGCCTGTTTACATCTGACAAAGCGATTGGTGAGGACCTACACGAATTATTTTTGCAACTTACCAGCCCCACACGCATTCAACCTTTAAAGAAGTTATTGCAGTCACCTTTTACATTGCACACAGCATTACTGAGCAAGATTCAGCGTGAGATTGAACACAAACAACGCGGCGAATCTGCACGCATTATTGCAAAGATGAATGCTTTGATTGATCCGCAAATCATTCAGGCTTTATATCAAGCCTCGATGGCAGGTGTAAAAATTGATTTGATTGTGCGGGGCATCTGCGCGTTGCGACCAGGATTGCCGGGGATATCAGACAATATTCAAGTACGGTCAATCGTCGGTCGTTTTCTCGAACACTCACGAGTTTATTATTTTCACAATGCGGGTGATACAGAATTGTATCTGGCAAGCGCCGACTGGATGGAGCGCAATTTCTTTCGTCGTATCGAAGTTGCATTTCCTGTGCAGTCCGTACGCTATTGTGAACGTATCATTAGCGATCTTGAAAATTACTTACGTGATAATACTCAAGCATGGTTGCTACAAGCAGATGGCAGTTACATCAAAGCATATGCGGACAAACAATCTCAAGTTACCGCACAACAAGAGTTCTTGACAAGAATCACTGGCGCGAACAAATAACAAGTCAGTTGCGCACCAATACATTTCCGGTCATGAATTTCCAATCGTATCAGCAATAGTAACGCAAGATCTTGTGATTGGTATGTTGATGGAGGAACATGAATCTCTTAATAGCTGAACAAGAAACGGATCATCGTTCCGAATCATCGCATGTGAGCCAAGCTCAACGCTCACTATAGGAAGCCGGTCATATTTCAGCACAATATATGGAATCAGGCGATCTCCTCGTTTGCGAGTGCGCTCCTTAATAGAAACGCTCTCAACGTGAGATGACCCTTCAGCATTGATTACAATAAGCCGCCATTCTTCTTCAACATGAAAGCGCTGAGCTTTTATCACAGGCGCTAAAGTCCATATGCCTAAAGCGGCCACCCTAACTGCAAACTCGCATAACTTGTCACGGTCGCTTTGAGGGCAACCTGACATTCGACTTTTCAGGAGCTGTGCGATGTCTATGATAAATTGACCAATCAATTGCTCCTGAATAGTTGATTCGTAAATCACAGGTAGAAATAGTGTACCCGGCACTACGATAGGCTTCATTCCAAAAGCTAAAGCGATGCCTTTACCTGCCTCGCCATATTCATTCCAATGTCCGCGCCCATCTGCGTTCGCACGAAAAGATACGACATATGCACTCCAGTTTAGATCACTGAGAAGCTGCGAACATTTAATATCCAACAATGAAATCAGCTCTGACACAGGCAGTGGATCAGCACTTACCCGTGACTCTAATAGCAATTGCTTTGCCAAAGATAGTGCATAACCAATTTCCGTCTCATCCAATGATGCAGTAGCACGTGTAGCCCATAGAGAACGTGAGCTGAGTATTCCCTTCGCGCCATCGATGTTTGTGAAATGATATACCGGATGCGGATAGTTTCGATTCCTACCAACATTTTCCAATGCTTCGGTTATGATATTTTCTGACGCCTGACCAAATTCCGAAATACTTTTAGCGATCATTAACTTTTCACTCTTAATCAATCGTCATTGATTGCCACCAAATATCCCACTGATCCCAATCAACCTTAACATTTTCCTTCATCTGCACTTCAACACGACTGTCTTGCCGCCATGCAATTTCGCGTAGTTCGAATTGATTGCTCCACCGTTGAATCAAATGCCAACGATCAATACCTGTACGCAGTACAGCTTTGAAACGTTCAACATTTTTGAATAAGACATTATCATTTGCAAACCAAGACTCGATCTTATTCGTATCAAATATTATTTCGTTGGAAAAAACCCAACCGCATGCGTGGCGGCCTAAATAGTGATGTGTCTTTGCATGTGTAACAAAATTGGCAATCTTCACCGTGCGAGATACAAGCGCAACATCATGAACATGATGATGCGATGATGCTTGATTGAAAAAACTGAATGCAGCGTTTGGCGGAAATAAAGCCAACTTTGGCAATACACCCTGTTCGCTGAACCCGATAAATCGCTTTAGCGGAAACAACTCTCTTGCCCAACTCGCAAAATGCTCACGTACATTTGCATCGGCCAACTCTGCTTTGGACAATAACACCACATCAGCGACATCGATTTGATTGCGCATGGTAGTTGTCATCGCATCAAGGTTTTCTATCTGTTGCGGTTCTATCAATGCAATGGCACTTAGTAGTCTGATTGCACCACTACGTTCAAATCCACGTAACTCTTCAATGACTGAACCCGGATGACCAATACCTGAAGGTTCGATCAGTATGCGTGTGGGCAACGCTTCATTTGCTAATAATGCTGACAGCTGTCGACGAAAATCTTCTTCTCCCGTGCAGCACAAACAACCGCCGGGAATCATGCGCACATCGTAACTGCCACGTGCTGCAGTTGCCAGTGTTAACGTATCAATACCCGTATCCGTAAATTCGTTGAGTATGACCACCCACGATTCATGTGACGGCTTATTGGCTAATAACTTCGCAATCGCGGTCGTTTTGCCAGCGCCGAGGGCGCCACAAATAATGTTTACGGGAACGACTTGCTTATTGCGTATGGATATCATGGGCGCGGAGTTTGGAATCTGCTAAGTTACCAAAGACTGAAAACATTTATTGTTGAGATTGAATTCCCATGACGTTGACTGAATTGCGTTACATCGTTGCGCTGTCGCAAGAGCAGCATTTCGGACGCGCGGCCGAGCGCTGTCATGTCAGTCAACCAACATTAAGCATTGCAATTAAAAGACTCGAAGAAGAACTCGGCGTTATTCTTTTTGAACGCGGCAAACAAGGTATTTTAGTAACTCCTTTAGGACAACGCATCGTCGACATTGCAACTACAATGCTCGATCAAGCTGCACATATAAAAGATGTTGCCAACGCCGATCAGGAACAGTTGCGCGGACCGCTGGCCCTCGGCACCCTGCCCACCATCGGCCCTTATTTGCTGCCGCAATTCATTCCATTGTTGCAGGAAATGGCCGCTGATTTATCGTTGTATGTTGAAGAAGACCACCAAGCGTCGCTGATAACAAAATTACGTGATGGCGAACTTGATGCAGTTCTGGTCACCGCACCGTTCGCGGAACCGGACATTGTTGCGCTGCCTTTGTTCGACGAACCTTTTGTGTTGTTAATGCCAACCAATCATCGTCTGGCCAGTCGTGAAGCAATTACTGCCAGCGACTTGAACCCGGCTGAGATATTACTACTCCAGGACGGGCATGCATTCCGTGATCAAGTGCTGCATGCTTTTCCACATTTACGTCCTACCGAACATACAAGGGAAAATTCACGCAAATTTATTCAGGGCAGTACACTCGAAACGCTGCGCCACATGGTGGCTTCTGGCTTGGGTTTGGCCATTCTGCCGCAAACCGCCGCCGACACCTCGCCTTATTCCAGAAGCTTTCTAATCAGCAAATGCTTTGCCGAACCCATTCCCAAACGCACCTTATGCCTTGCTTGGCGAGTGAGTTTTCCACGACATAAGGCAATTGATTTGTTACGCAGAGCAATTCAAGCCAGCAGCTCGGCGTACTGGAATTACAATACATCGCTCGATCAGATCACCGGTTCGGTCGGAGTGCTGGTAGAAAATCGCGATTGGTAGCATTTGCTGGTACATTGCGCCCATGAATCCCTTGTCCAAAATAGTAATTGTTGGTGGTGGCACCTCCGGATGGCTGGCTGCAGCCATGCTTTGCCATCACTTGAAACGATCACTATACGAAATTCACCTGGTTGAATCCCAAGAACTTGGCACCATCAGCATTGGTGAATCCACGGTACCGCCGTTTGTCGGACTGATCAAACGCCTGGGAATTGATGAGCAGGACTTCATGCGTGCAACCGAAGCGACTTACAAATTGGGTATTCAATTTGTTGGCTGGCACCAACGTGCTGAATCTTATTTTCATCCCTTCGGTGTGATTGGTCGATCAATTGATCAACATGATTTCTATCAATGTTGGTTGAAGGCGCGCGCACATGGAGATACTTCATCACTGCAAGATTTTTCTCCGTGTAGTGTGATGGCCGAACAAGGTAAATTTTTTCCGCCCACTAAAGCACGTAACACTCCCATCGGCGGTGCAAATTATGCCTTGCATGTAGACGCTGCATTAGTTGCACGATATCTACGCGATTACGCCGAGAAGAAAGGCTTGGTGCGCACTGAAGGTAAAGTTTCGCAAATCAAACAGCGCAACGATGGATTTATCAGCAGCGTGATACTGGATGACGGCAAAGAGATTAACGGAGATTTTTTTATCGACTGCACAGGTCTTAAATCGTTATTGATGGAAAAGACGCTTGGCATCGAGCTGATTGATTGGTCGCACTATCTTCCGTGTGATCGTGCCATTGCGATGAAGACTACTAACACCGGCGCAATACTTCCTTACACACGAGCCACCGCACAATCTGCAGGATGGAGTTGGCGCATACCTTTGCAACATCGCGTCGGTCAAGGGTATGTATACGCCAGTGGCTTTTGTAATGATGTCACTGCAAAGGCCACATTGATGCGCAGCCTCGATGGAGCGTTGATCGAGGAACCCAGAGTCATTCCATTTACGACAGGCCATCGGCGACAAATATGGAAACATAACTGCCTGTCATTGGGATTGGCTGCCGGATTTGTCGAACCCTTGGAGTCCACTGCCATTCATCTGATCACCAGAGGCATAGATTTTTTCCTGCGTTATTTCCCAGATCGCGCTTGTAGTATTGCGCTGGCCAATGAATACAATCGACGCATGATTGCTGACTTTGAAGAGATTCGTGATTTCATTGTGCTGCACTACAGCGCCACCAATCGCGACGATTCACCGTTCTGGCAATGGTGTCAGAACGTTACACTTCCTGATTCTTTACGGGCACGTATCGAACTTTTCAAAGAGCATGGCACCTTGCGCGAAGGCGTAGATGAATTGTTCCGCAGTACCAGTTGGCAA
>JAICKZ010000180.1 GCA_025927665.1 Steroidobacteraceae bacterium
ATCGATACGTCCGAAAAAATCGGGCGCACCAATGTTCAGTGAAATACCTATATCGGCAAACGCCGGTGTAACCACTGCAAGACTCAATGCAATTAATATATATTTCAAAATAGGGCTCCTTGTTCAAGTTGAGAACTATGCATCACACACCGCGTGGAAGCTGATGAGTAGCAATACATAGTCATTCGCAATATTAGGGTAGAGTGTATTTAAATGCACTTAAAATCACTGCATTTGACCAACGATATGATCGAAATGCGACATTCAACAGCCTTGCTGAAGTTTCTAACGTTGCAGTGCCGATGCTGCAATGGCATATCGATTATCAGCATATCGGTATCGCAGCATTTTGAATTCAACGAATAGCCAAGCAACCTTGATCACACTTGCATCCAGCGAGGTACAACAGTCTGCAGGCATAATCGTGCTTGCACCATCTGTGCTTGTGTTGCTTTCTGCTGTAGTGGTAATTTTGTGACAAGATTAATCAGGCTGTCACTCGAGGAAATAGCCAATGAAATTCATCTCCATGCGCGTTCGTAATTCAATCGTCATGCACGGATACGCGGATGATAATTCAGAGATCATCGATGAAGTCAAAGACGAAGAGTTCGTCGAGAAGCTGATCGCAATCGATCGCATTCAATCTGTCTCTGAGAAGTACATTCTTGTCTCTTCATCTCATGGACGCGTTCTGTATTGGGAGTATGAAGGTACGCTCGCGACTATTAAGGCCAGATTATCTAATGCCGGGCTTGTCGTGGCTTAATTGTGTATCACGATCAATTCGGACACCGATTCCGCAGTGATTTCCATCAGGTGCTCCGTTGTAAAGTAAGCCATTGATTCCGGCTTAATTTAAGTTGAAATATAATCATACATCTATCAATTAATTAATTCGTTCATGCTGAGCTTGTCGACGGGTTCTCAACTCCAGCGAAAGGTTGATACAAGTCGAATGATGAATGGTTCGACAGGCTCACCGTGAGCGGTTATTAATCAAGGCCACTTGCCTATCAAGTGATCCATTAATCTTATCAATCAGACTCACTCTATATGTTTTCGCATTAACGCTGCGATCGAATATTACTGTGTTCCTACACGGTCATTTGAATTACGTGATAGCAGCCATTCAGAATTAGGAAAGCTGACAACAAATCTATCGATCGAAATTACCGGTTGGGTCGTGTGGCGGCCCCATCCGAATCCATTGAGTGCTTAAGTTGATCAATGCGCGATTGCTGACGGCGAAAGACATGAGCAACCCAGATTTTTGAGATTTTGGCGCGCAACCAAGTAAACAGAATTACCACCAGACCTAGCGCAATACATACATCATCCGCTGGTGCTGTAACATTAGGAATGAATGCTCTAAAAACACCATAAAGCAACGTTAAAATACCTATGCTATATACGATCTTGGTATGCCAACCTGATATTTTCAATTGACGAGCAACGCGCTTTTGCCGTAGTCCTTCTTCGGCGGTGGCCTCTTGCACCATCAGCGCCTTGTGCGATGAAAGATCGCTGATACCTCTCCTTGACAACTCTTCTGCTAGTGCTTGCTTAGCCTCAGGGACTAGATTGCATGTGAGGGCAATATGAATAAGCTCTTCATCGCGAAGATCTGCGTAATGTTGTTGAAATTGCGCGACGGTTGCCATAGGTAGATGATAAAGCACTAACGTCATCAATATCAACATGACACAAACAAAGCGCGAAGCGATGTGTGAGTCGGGCGGCCATATACTGTGAACATGATTAACTTGCTATGCATCGTTGCTCAACGAGAAGCCGCTGAAATTGCCATCCCAATATTGTGAGCCGAATACGTAGATTTCAAGAAACGTGACACAACCACTTTTGACGAATAAAGTGGCGCTCATGCCATTTGAAATGCCTGGCATTGAAATTAACGACTCAAGATTAAAGTGGCCGTCAGGAATATCGACTAACGCTGAGCTTGGGGCGAAATTGGTATAGCTACCGGCGCCCGTGATTTTTCGACTCGATACCCTAAGGTTGCCAAGCATCGGTTGCAACCATGTATTGCTTTGAGCAATGCGCTCCAACACCGCCGCTTCAAATTGATTGAGTATCGCTTGTTCTGAATGCATAACAGTTAAGCTGAGCGGCGCACGCGCTACTATATGAACGTGATACTTTATCTCTCAGGCGACAATAGTTAAACACGAACTGCATTAGTACTCAAAATCTTCCGGTGGGCCGAATGCGTAACTTTCCTTGCCCTCCGAATATTCTCTAATCCAAATGTCTCGAGCATCTTCGCCTCGACCACGAATCCAAAATGAGACCAGCGGGAATTTCGCTGCAAGTCCTGCGAATACATGCATAACGGCAAACGAATTGAGTTTGAAGGCTGCATGCTTTTGAGAGATTAATTCACTCATGTCCTGAGCAACATCTCGGTGAAATTCGATCTTATCGACAACGGACTCGAGTTCCGGCTGAATGCTCTCTGCATCAAACTCAGGAGCAACGTCTCCATTAGATGTATCGAGATACCCAAGGTCTACAGATGTCCACCAACTCATATCTTTCTCCTGAGTGCGTAACGCTTGAGTTGAATATTCAGGTGAGCGAATCAAATGTGATTGATGAATTTGTTAGGTATTGATTGCTTTAGCAAAAGTAAGTAGTGAGCACCCTGTCAACTCTCAGGTTCTAAATTTTGAGATTTCGATATGGCAGATGGCTTCATTCTTATAACGCCGGTCATGATGAGCACGATACCTAACACACAGCATGTTATAAGGCCCAACCACATAATAATAGGCACAATTAACCCCGCTATTGAACCATCGGATTGGAAGAAAAAGAAGAGCTTGTGATTTTTAATGAAAGCGATAATGCCAAGCAGTAGAAAGCCCGGACCAAGTACGTATGCACTAAACCGCGGAAGGTAATATCCAAGCGCAAAAACAATTGCGATAGCGATTATCATCCATAAAAGCCAAGTACTAAGAATAGACATGTTATCAACCCGATTGTTAGACGTTCTTAGAGCGATCACTTTTACAAAGCATTTTAAGTTGAACGTTGCGCTATACCTCAACCTTGAAGCCAAGTTCAACATCACATCCCGCTTGACCGCCACGAATACCCCAATTTTCTTTGGTGATTTCACGCAACAGAATTTTTACATGGTTCTTAGGAATACCCAATGATTCAAGATTATTAACAATAGCCTTGTAAAGATTACGTTTCGCATCGAGAGAACGGCCTGCAAAAACATCAATACTGATGTGCGTATAAAGCGCTGGCTTATCTTTATCCGGTGGACAGGCGAAGCGATGTGGTTCGTGCACTACAAGTCGAACATTTCTATCGTGAGGTAAGATTTTGAAAGCTTCTCGTAAAGCAGCGTGCACAGCTTCCATCAGTGCAATTTCTTTTTCAGGTGAGTATTGCTGTCTAACCTCAATCAATACACTGGGCATGTGGCTTCCTATAGGAATTTTGTTACGATTGTTGTTGGATGCATTGTATCAAGTTATCTGCAGAGATTAGATAGACAAGCGCAATCACACTCAACAAATAATATCGTGATTGCCAGTACTGGATTGACTATGCCTATAAAAGAGCACGCCCCGATTTCAACTGAAATCAGGGCGTGAAATTATCAATAGAATATTATTGACGTACTGTCATTGGCTGAATGTTATTGACATATTGATCCGGGCATCGCGATAAGACCCCAGACAAAGTCATATCTTTTCTGTCCAGTTTGTTGCGTGACTGCGCCAATCGGTGCAGGGCTATTGAGACCTGGATTGGTGCCAGCGATGCAACCCTTATTACCAAATGTTGCATAGGCATGACATGAGATGCATGAAGACTGAGCGATCGGCACCCCTGCAAGAATGCGTTCGACTACGCTATCACCATTCAATAATGGTTGCCCCTTGGTGGCGGGTTGAGTTGACACAAAATCAATCTGTGTGTCTTTTAAGCAGTAGTTCTTCCACACCGCAGGTAAGCCAGCGAACATCTTGGTAAGCTCAGCAGTTTTATTGCTGCAAGCTTGATATTGAGTGTTAGATGTCGATGCGGGTGGAATGCTTGCATATGCTGCAGGCATACCAAACTTATCGTAGCAACCCATGGTGTCGCAACGGCCTGGATTCAACTGATGCTCGAAGGTGGCCCACAGCCAGTTGGGGCGATCCTTGATGCTGATATGCATGGATACTAGGGCATAGGCTGTTCCATCTTTTTGTTGTGTAATGAAATAGTTTTTTCTAACAAAGGCCGCATTGACGGGTTGCTTTAAATTAGCATTCAACCAAGTGACTATTGTATTCACGGGTACCCAATCAATCTTTATTTCGGTCCCTGCCTTGCTTAAATCTTTTGATTGCGGAAATTCGATCGCTTTCGATGAGGGAAAGTTTGCTTGTAAACCCGCAGTAGAATAAAGATTGTTTTGTACGATGAAGTCGAATGCAGGCTTATTGCGACGCACTTCTTCTGCCAAGCAATTGGTAGGTGGTTTGGCAGTAGCAGGCGTTGGGAAATTACCTGCGGCTGCATTGGATGGCTGGCTGCAAGGAACAGGAACACCATTGTCATCGACTAAAGCTTTCAATCCAGCGGGACGGTGAATACCTAACAGTGTTGTTTGAAAGCGTTTATCGTTGCGTTCAACACTAGGACCACTGGGCCATACGGGTGGCGTTGTACTTGAATCAAAAGTTTCAGCATCTGTTGCCCACGTTTCAAATGTTAACGCGCCGGTAGGATTAGGTGCGGGCGCAGGTTTAACCACTTCAATAAAAGATTGCCAACTGATCTTATCCAAGGCGGCGCCGGGTGAATAGCCTATGCCGGTAGCAGAGGCGGAAGATTGAGCATTTACGGTGCTAGTCAAACCGATACCGGTAATTACCAATGCGGTTAATACAGTCACTGTTTTCTTCATCGAGTATTCTCCTCACATATAAGAACAAACGTACTTTAGGAACACAACAATTGCTGGAAACGAACACGCCATATTCGATGGCAAAGTGATTCAACGAAACTCTGATGGCTCAGACTTCGTTGCATGAACGTATTTATAAAAACAATAAAATGAATACTGGCGCTCTATTCATAAGGCGACTTCAATACTAACTATCCATGTTTTGCCGCGAAGAGCACTAACGATATCCCCTCCACATACGACTTAGCGATGTTTATGTACATGCACTCGCATGCTGCTTGCCCTTATGGACATCAACTCGACAGTGTGCTGGATAATGAGCAGTAAATTGTTTTGACTAATGTCTATGAAGAGCGGCGTTAGTCACACAATAGTGTTGCGTTGGAATCGGTAAGAGCATGCTTACTGTGAAACACTGGCGATTCCGGTGGAATGGGGGAAAACCGAAGAGGATATTGAATCACTCCAATATGCTTAAGGAGATCGATATGCAAACCTCAAACAGTGAACTTATTGCCCTCGAAAAGAAGTTTTGGCAGTCAATGGTTGATGAAGATACAGAAACAGCGTTGTCGATGTTGGCCGAACCCTCGTTCATGGTCAGCTCACATGGCACAATGAAGTTTGATCATGATGATTTTCGGCAGATGGCCGAGCATGGCGACATGGTGATTAAGTCATTTAAGCTGAGTGATATGAATGTCATGTTCCCTAGCGAAGATACTGCAGTCGTTACTTATAAAGCGAAACAGGTCGTGTCGGCACGGGATAAATCCGAACAGACTAACCAAGAGATGGCTGACTCGTCCGTTTGGACTCGCATAGATGGAAAATGGCGTTGCGTAATACACACCGAAACTCCATTTCAGGGTGATTCACATTAGAGTGATGATCATCAAATGAATATGTTCGCGATCCAATCAAAGCGTGCATACAAATGCATGCGCTTTGATTGGATCAATATTTAAATTATGTTCCGCTTACTGCGGCATATAAATTTTGTCGAAGATACCACCATCTGCAAAGTGAGTCGCCTGCGCCTTGTTCCAACCACCGAAATCAGTGATGGTAACCAGTGTGTTGATTCTTGAAAATACGTTGCTGTACTTGGCTAACACTTGATTAGAAAGTAACTGCAAATCGCAACAACACATCTTTCTCATCTTTGCGATCAATAACATTGGTTAATATGCCTGCGCCACCCGTGAATTTGGTTTGATCATATTCCAACGTCCAACGCACGTTTTGATTCAGATACCAGTTCAATGCAGCGCTATAACCTTTGGCGGCGCTGGGTGATTTAGTGGGATCTGCAAACGAATTGGTGCCATCAGCAAACGCCGCATCATCGACATTCAATTGCTGGTAACGCACCGCGATTTCCCATGCGCCACTACCGGGTTTGCCGATGGAAAAATGACTCAATGGCGTGACATTGTTGTACTGAGCTTCTTCACCTGTCAGGAACAAAGAAGCGGCCACTTGCCAAGCAGTGTTCTTTAAAGTTGCGGAGTTGTTGACCGTTGCAGTTAGATGACGTGTCACGGCTTGTTTACTTGATACATATTCACCCAATAGTCCAAATGGCCCATAATAGTAATAGGCCTGTGGAGACAGTCGTGTATGAATGCCATCAGCAAAGGTGGCTTCATTCACGGCCGTGGTATTGGCTGTATCGCCGCGATAGTTGAAGAAAGATTGTTGTGCGGAAGTGCGATAACTTGGCAACCAGGAGTTGGTGTTGGCAATAACCACTGCGGTTGTCGCTGCATTGACTGTACCTACCG
>JAICKZ010000258.1 GCA_025927665.1 Steroidobacteraceae bacterium
ATTCGTCAATTGATTCAACACGAAATTGATCAAGGTATTGCAACCAATCGCATTGTGATTGCTGGTTTTTCCCAGGGCGGCGCGATGGCATTGCAAACAGCATTACGTTACCCACAACGACTGGCAGGCATCATGGCATTGTCTACTTACTTACCGTTGCGTAACTCGCTGGTGGATGAAGCAAGTACAGTGAACCAAGATATTCCGATTTTAATGTGTCATGGACGACAAGATCCCGTCGTACCATTTGAATTGGGCGATATTTCGTGTCAGTTATTGATGGCGCAAAATTATGCTGTGGACTTTCGCATTTACAACATGACTCATTCATTGTGTGCAGAAGAAGTCATGGATATGAGTCAGTGGTTGCAAAAAGTGTTGGCCATTAACACAAACTCAATTTAACGCTTACTCTTGTCTATCAACCTATGTCCAGCCTTGCGGCTAATGTTTCACAACGAGTGGCTGATCCTTGTCAGCGCTATTGATGGCTAAAAACTTCAACTGTTTTCCATGTTCCACTGTCCACCTGTTCTATCACCGACATCTCTGTGAAATGAATAGTGGTCAATGTCAACATCGATGAGAGCATCTCGAGATCATAATTTCGACCTTGCGCGTGCCTTGGGTGTAGTAGTGTGATATGCGGTTTGTGATAGTTGCAGGAACGACCTAGTATCGCTTGGCGCAATGCGTCGTAATTCTCAGTAGAACCGTTCACCGGAAGCATGACGCAGCCATCTTCAAGCCTGATGGGTTTGCCAAATGCCATCGCAATATCAATCTTCACCGATGGCAAGACAGCGTAAATTGCTTTCCAGTCGGCAATTTCTGATTCTCTGCATAAGGTGACATGAGCTGCAATAATTTGGTACTGATGAGGATCAAGCCACTGTCGCACTGCATCGACTTGCTGTCTCTCACGTTCTGGCAAAAATAAAGTTAATTGTCTTCGGAATTGCTGCATATAACTGCAAAATCATTAGCCATCAAACCAAGCCTTACTATTTGTTGCCGAGCCTGATCACCATTGCATCAATGCGCGCTTCACGTAACTTGCGACGCGTATCTTCCAGCTTGTTGAGATCGGTAATCGGACCTACGCGTACGCGATGCCAAGTATCGGCATCGACACTGACTTTCTGAATGCTTGATTCGACGCCTTGCATAGCAAGTTGTGCACGTAGACGATCAGCATCGGAAAAATTTTTGTATGAACCCACTTGCAATACATAAGTTCCAGGCGTGTCGATCGCCCCGGCAGCAGAGTCTCCCGACTTTTTGGAATCTTTTTTCTGATTGGGCACGACGACTTCAAACTTGGGCAATACATCGTAAAAATCATAATGCGGACTATCCTGTGCTGATTCTGGTGCTGGAGCATCAGCCTGATTCTTGGCGTGCTCATTGCTTAACGGTGCCGTCCTGGCATTAGTGATTTGTTTAACCGAACGCAGATCATATACATGAACACCAAATGCAATGATCAAACCCGAACTGATTCCTAATGCAAAGCCACCACTGGCAGACATCTTTGATGAACTCGATTTTTTTGCATTCTTATAATCTTTGGCCATTACATTTTCTCCGGTGCACTGACACCGAGTATTGATAGGCCATTGACGATGACTTGTTTGGTCGCAAGCACCAAGTTTAAGCGCGCATTTCGCAGCGCTGCATCTTCAACAATAAATTGATGTGCGTTGTAATAAGTGTGGAAGTCACCGGCAAGATCACGCAAGTAATGTGCGACTTGATGAGGTTCGAGCAATTGCGCTGCGTTGGACAGCAATTCAGGATACTGAGTAATGCGACGTAACAAAGCACTTTCATGCGTGGTATTCAATAAACGTACATTGGCAGCGCCTTGCTGCACGTCATGTACAAAACCTTTTTCCGTTAACTGCCGAAATACACTACATACACGAGCATGTGCATATTGCACGTAGTACACAGGATTTTCTTCGCTTTGTGATAAAGCCAGATCAACATCGAATACAAATTCTGTATCGCCGCGTCGTGATACCAAAAAGAATCGCACCGCATCACGACCGACCCATTCGATCAGATCACGCACTGTAACGTACGATCCGGCGCGCTTAGAAATTTTTACTTCCTCGCCGCCGCGTATCACCTTGACCATTTTGTGCAAGATGTAGTCGGGATAGCCTTGAGGAATACCGATATTTAATGCTTGCAGTCCAGCACGTACACGCGTGACCGTACTGTGATGATCAGAGCCTTGAATATTAATGGCACGTTTAAAACCCCGTTGCCACTTAGTTACATGATAGGCAACATCGGGTACAAAATAAGTGTAGCTGCCATCAGATTTTTTCATCACACGATCTTTGTCATCACCGTATTCTGTGGTCCGCAACCACAGCGCACCGTCTTGCTCATAAGTCTTGCCACTGGCAATCAATCCCGCAACGGTTTGCTCGACTTTGTTGTCGTTATACAAACTGGATTCAAGATAATAGTTATCGAACTTGACACCAAAGGCTTGTAGATCGAGATCCTGCTCATTGCGTAAATACGCGACGGCAAATTTACGAATGCTGTCGATATCATTGGCATCACCGGTAGCAGTCACTGGCTCGCCATCCATTGCGCGCACGGTTTTCTTGGCAAGAAAGTCTTGCGCAATGTCAGCAATGTAATCGCCGTTGTATGCGGCTTCTGGCCACATTGCATCACCCGGCTTATGACCTTGAACACGCGCTTGAACCGACAATGCTAAATTTTGAATTTGTACGCCCGCATCGTTGTAATAAAATTCCAGCGTAACGTTGTAGCCTTGCGTTGCCATCACCTTGCCAAGTGCGTCACCCAAAGCCGCTTGACGTCCATGGCCCACATGCAATGGACCCGTCGGATTTGCAGATACAAATTCCAGCATCACATTTTCTTGTTTGGTAGCCACTTGTCCGTAATGCACATTACGTTCGAGAATCGCATTGAGTTCCTGCGCATAAGCACTGGGTGATAAATGAAAATTGATAAACCCAGGACCGGCAAGTTCGACTTTGCTCAATAAATCATTCGCAGGGATGATGTCGATCAACACTTGTGCCAATTCACGCGGATTACGTTTGGCGGCTTTCGATAGGCGCATAGCGATATTGCTGGCAAAGTCACCATGCGCCGGATCACGTGTCCGTTCCAGTTCAATGACGGGAACAACGTCAGTGGGCAACGTCCCTGCTGGCAAGTTTTTCAGCGCGGTTTCAAGCAAGTAAGCAATATGGTGTTTCAAAGCAGTGGCCGGAAAATTGAATCAATAGGAAAGGCAATCTTAAATTACTTTGCTTTCGCAACATAGCGCACGCCTAATACATGCTTGAAATCTGCATCCTGTGTCCACAACGTGGCACGATGACTGCGTGCGGTAGCCAACATAATGCTATCAGCCATAGGCAATTTCAATTGATAAGACAATCGCGCCGCATCTAATGCTTGCGTTGCATCCAGTTCGACGATGCTTCCTTGATGCATCAAGGCAATGGCCTGTAATGCAGTTGCTTCATCTTTTTGCTGCAGAATGCGCTTGAACACTTCATAAACTGAAATAGAGGGAACGATCAATTCAGTAGTTTTTTCAATTGCCGCTGCAAAAAAATCCGCATTGATACCATCAGCAAAATATTCCAACCATCCAGACGAATCAACAACGTTCATACTCGATCACGATCTCGCTTTACAGTGGAGTCGATTCCTTTAAGCATGCCACGCGCCTTGCGCATGGACTTGACTGGAATCAGTTCAATGCGATCCTGATATTGCACGGCCTGAATTCTCTGTCCGGGCTTGATCCCGAGTGCTTCACGAATCACTTGAGGGATGACAACTTGATACTTTGGCGAAACAGTGACAGTCGACATACAAATTTCCGATCG
The DNA here is from genome assembly GCA_025927665.1 of Steroidobacteraceae bacterium. GTDB lineage: Bacteria > Pseudomonadota > Gammaproteobacteria > Steroidobacterales > Steroidobacteraceae > CAILZL01. Next base: position 3,900 of record JAICKZ010000258.1, read on the forward strand.
ATCAGGATAATGGGTAACGATTCTACCTATTTTTTAAAAAAATGCCTAACTGCGAATAGAGGTTGTGATGGATGGCCTGCTCTCCTATGTATATTTAAAATAATTCTATCGGATCCACATCCACCGACCAACGCACGCGTTTGGCTTCCGGAATAGTTTCCAGCTGTACAACCACCGCAAATAACAAGCGTTGCAAGTTGGAAGCGTGCGTTGCACGCAGTAGTAATTGCGCACGATGCACACCAGCACGACGAATCATTGGCGCGGGCACAGGCCCGAATAGTTGTGATTTAACTGAAGCTGCACGGGCAATTTTATTAAGCAACATCCTCGCAACATGCAAGAACTGCATGGCACGTTGAGTGGTATCGGCTTCGGCGCGCAACAGCACCAATCGCGAGAAGGGAGGCCAGTGGGCTGACTCGCGCTCATTCAACGCGCCATCTGCAAATTGATCATAGCCACCACTCAGTAAACATTGCAGTAGTGGATGATCGGGATATTCAGTTTGAATCAATACTTCGCCAGCACGATCACCACGACCTGCACGGCCCGC
>JAICKZ010000226.1 GCA_025927665.1 Steroidobacteraceae bacterium
GAACGCTTTACAGCGCCCGAAGCGGTTTTTCGGTTCTGCCCGCAACATTGAAGAGGGCGGTTCGTTGACCATCATTGCAACCGCTTTGATCGATACCGGTTCGCGCATGGATGATGTGATCTATGAAGAATTCAAAGGTACGGGTAATTCCGAAATTCATTTGGATCGTCGTGTTGCGGAAAAGCGCGTATTCCCAGCGGTCAATATCAATCGTTCTGGTACACGTCGCGAAGAATTGATCACCAGTCAGGACGAATTAGCTAAGATCTGGATTCTGCGCAAGCTGTTACATCCGATGGATGAACTGGCTGCAATTGAATTCCTGCTCGATAAGATGAAGGATACCAAGACCAATGGCGAATTCTACGATGCGATGAAACGCGGTTAGTATTTTGTTGGCTTAACGTGATGAATCAAAGCGCGATCTGAAATTCAGGTCGCGCTTTTTTATTTGTGTTGAGTCAAGTTTGCTTGCTTCCGTAATATGATCTATCGATCCCATGCTCATCAACGCAACTGATCGACAATGATTTGACATCATTTTGGATGTCTTAAGCTCATATTAAGGATTGCTGTGTAGTCTTCTGTACAGAGAACTTATGAACTTGCGTTTCTATGTTGTTTGCATGGTGACAAACAGGAGATCGAATATGCAGCTTAACGTAAATAAAAATATCCTAGCTATTTTATCGTTCTTCATAGCATTGACAGGCTGCGCCAGTAATGGATCAACTGAAAACAAGCCTTCCTCAAGTCCAGTGATTACAGCCGCGACTGGCAACAACGGGACCATCGTGTTTTTCAGGAAAAATAAAATCAGGGGAGCCGCTGTTGGCCTTATGATTGATGAAAATGAAGTTGAACTGGGTAAGCTTGCTTCGGGAAATTACTTTGTTGCAGATGTAGTCGCAGGCACACATCAATTTGAAGCACAAACAGAATCAAGAATTGTGATTCCCATCGACGTAGGATCAGATCAGCAGATCTACACAAGCGTAAAGAATAGTAAGCATGTCAAATCAAATGTGCTTAACATCGAAGTAGCGCCAGGGCAGGTGTATTACGTACAAGGAACTATTTCAACGGGCGTCCCCGGGCATCCACGTCTCGAGTCATCAGATGCCGCAACGTTTGATTCAGTGAAAGCCAAATTGAAATTATCGACGCCACTAAAACCAGCGAAAAACAACTGAGTATTAATAGCAACCTATCATCGACTATTGATTGCGGTTGCGATAATGCGGCCTGACAACGCGCTTGAGAGAGTGCGTTTTCATTTCAAGTAAGAGTAATTATTTTTATCTTTGAATACTCAGCGCCATCAGCTCTTCATGGAAGAAACGCTCATTGATCTTCATTGAGTTTGGCTCAATTCCATAAGACAAGAAGCCAAATGATTCATAAAGCTTTTTGGCGGCAACGTTTTCCGTATGCACCGCTAATTTTATCTGTTTAAGCTCTGGAGTGTTACAAGCAATGATCAATATACTTTCGATTAATTGCTTTGCAATACCACGCCTTCTCATATGTAATGTGCAATACATGCCCCATAACGTTGCTTTGTGATGAGTCTTCACTAATGTTTCGCGGCGCAGTCCTGCGATACCGACGAGATGTTCATCGTTAAATGCGCCTAAAACAATATTGATCGAATCGATAGATAACATATCTCGGAATTCGTCAATTGGTTTTGCACTTTCTTCTTCATGACTTGGATAAAAGGATGCCGGCGATTCCTGCGTGGCTTGTATTCGCAGCGCTTTGAATATTTCTGCATCATTGAAAGTGAGTCTTCTAATAAGCATGGAGTTTCTTCTGGGAACAAGTAAAATTTTCTGCACCGATCATACAACGAGATATGGAATGAATTGAGGTATCAAACTATGATAGTGCAATCACTATGTATTTGAGGTGTGCTATGGAGTATCGCTTACTGGGTCGGTCTGGTTTCAAAGTGCCCGCACTGAGTTTTGGTACCGGCACATTCGGTGGTGTGGGTGAATTTTTCGGTGCATGGGGAAAGACCGATGTCGCCGAAGCAAAGCGTCTTATCGATATCTGCCTTGATGCAGGATTAAATATGTTTGATAGTGCCGATGGATATTCGGATGGCGCTGCGGAATCCATTCTGGGTGAAGCGATTAAAGGACGTCGCGACAAAGTCATTATTTCTACCAAAGCAACGTTCCGTAGTGGTGAAGGAATCAATGATATTGGCTCGTCACGATTTCATTTGCTGGATGCTTGCGATAAAGCATTGCAACGTCTGCAAACCGATTACATTGATGTGTTCCAGTTGCATAACTTCGATGCCATGACGCCGGTTGAAGAAACTCTCAGCACCTTGGACGAATTGGTTCGTGCTGGAAAGATTCGTTATATCGGCGTGTCGAACTTCTCGGGTTGGCATCTGATGAAATCACTTTCAGTTTCAGAGCGCTATGGATGGAGTCGCTATGTGGTGAATCAGGCTTACTATTCGCTGATCGGTCGTGAATATGAGTGGGAGCTGATGCCACTTGCGATAGACCAAGGTATTGGGACATTGGTGTGGAGTCCGTTGGGTTGGGCGCGGCTCACTGGCAAAGTTCGACGTAATCAACCGCAACCCACACAAACCCGATTGCAATTACAAATTGCCAAAGATGCTGGCCCACAAGTTGCCGATGAATATTTGTTCAACGTGATTGATGCGATGGATGAAATTTCGCGTGATATCGACAAGTCGATTCCGCAAATTGCCATTAATTGGTTATTGCAACGTCCAACTGTTTCCAGCGTAATTATAGGCGCACGTAATGAAGCACAACTGAAGCATAACCTCGGTGCAGTGGGTTGGAGTTTAAGTCCAGAACATATTGCAAAATTGGATGAAGCCAGTTATGTCACACCAATATATCCGTATTGGCATCAACGTCGAACGTTTAGTGATCGTAACCCGCCGCCAGTGTGAACAGTGCATAAATACCGTGTCAACTAATGACTGAGTCAGGCGTTGAGACCGTATGTTTGTAGTGAATCAACCAGCAGTCATTGCAGCCAATCGTTTTGGATTAGGTGCACGCGCAGGGGAGCTATCCAAAATCGGCAATGATCCGCGCGGCTGGTTGACTGCACAAGTCAATGGTGCGCGTGCCACGCCTTCTTCTATTACGCAACTTGTCACTTCGGCAGAGGCACTCAAGACATATGACGAGTTTATCGAAGAGAAGAAGGGGCTCAAGCAAGATAAGACGCCCAAGACTGATGCCAAAGAAGTTCTCAGGCCAATGCGACAAGCTATTCGCAATATTTATCTCGCACAAGTTGCAGCGCGTTATCAAGTAGCAACCTATAGTGAAGAATCATTTCGTGAACGATTAGTACACTTCTGGACGAATCACTTCGCTGTCTCTGCTGACAAATTTGTAGTGAGTACATTGGCAGGCACACTGGAGAATGAAGCGATTCGTCCCAATCTGCATCGTCACTTTTATGATTTATTGGTCGCAGCGGAAAGCCATCCAGCAATGATTTTGTTTCTTGACAATCAGCTATCGGTCGGAGCTTATTCGCCACTTGCGTTATCATCACGTCCACATTTCAGAGTGGGGCGCAAGTTTGATATCAATGAAAATCTTGCACGCGAGATCATGGAGCTGCATACGCTTGGTGTGAGCGGCGGTTACACACAACAGGATGTCACCAGTTTCGCAAAAGTGCTCACTGGGTGGACAGTGGGCAATCGTGAAGGCATTTTGAAAACTTCACAACCGGGAAAATTTGTGTTCCGCGAAAAGTTGCATGAGCCCGGAGCACAAACCATTCTTGGCAAACGATATGGTGAAGATGGTGTGAATCAAGTGCTCGCAGTGCTTAAGGATTTCAGCCGTTCTCCCAGTACTGCGCACTTCATCGCCACTAAGTTGGTCAGGTATTTTGTTGCCGATGAACCGCCTGCGGCTGCCGTGGAGTCAATCGCAAAAGCGTTTCGTGATAGCGATGGACACTTACCTACTGTGCATCGCGCAGTCGTCAATTGTTTAGAAGCATGGCGCGATGAAAGAACCAAACTTAAAACCCCACATGAATACGTGGTGTCGACATTCCGCGCCTTTGACTACTTGCCTGCAGAACCGCAAAAAATATTTGCATCGTTCGAGTTGTTGGGACAACGACCCTACACGCCAGGATCACCGGCGGGTTGGCCTGACACCGCAAGTCGTTGGGATGGATCCGATGCATTGATGAAGCGTATTGAATGGGCGACGCAGGTCGCACATCGTGCGGGTTCGCATATTGCGCCGATGGAACTTGCATCACTTTCGTTGGGCGAGACATTAACTGACCACACATCAATCGCAATAAATAATGCTGCGGATGCAGTGCAGGGAACAACACTTTGGTTGATGAGTCCTGAGTTTCAGCGTCGATAGTTAAAGTACTTACAATGCACAAGTTAACTCATACATCATTGATAAAACGACGCGAGTTTTTGCAGTCTTCACTCGCTGCAAGTATTTCGGCATTGTTACCCCGAATGAGCATGGCTCGTTCCGATACTGATGCACGCTTGGTGTTGATTATCTTGCGAGGTGCATTGGACGGCCTTGCTGTGATTGCTCCCTATGGCGATGGCCACTATGAACGTTTGCGTGGCGATCTTGCATTGCCTGCCCCTGGAAGCGTGAATGGCGCGCTTAAACTTAATGGCATGTTTGCGTTGAATCCATCATTAATAAATTTGCATGCACGTTATCAACAAAAAGAGTTGCTGGTGTTACACGCCATTGCTTCACCTTATCGTGAACGTTCGCATTTTGACGGCCAGGATTTGCTTGAAAATGGCACTACACAACCACACGCCGCATTGGATGGGTGGTTGAATCGAGCGATACCGGGTATGGTTGGGCTACAACATCACCTTAGCGAAGAGTTTGCAATGGCCTTTGCACAGAATATGCCCTTAGTACTGCGTGGCAATCAGCGAGTCGGTTCATGGGCACCATCGCGATTGCCTTTAACCGATGATGATACGTTGCAACGCATTGCCGATATGTATGCGAATGATGAGTATTTTGCATCGCGCTTACAAACCGCGATGCAGACCAATGCGATTGCCAACGAGAAGAATGACGAAGTAAGCATGAACGATGGCAAGATGAATGCGAAGCTCAATTCGCCGCTTATCAACGTGGTTAGTGCAGCAGGTAAGATGCTCAAGCAAGTCGATGGTCCGCGTGTTGCCGTCATGGAAGCTTCAGGATGGGACACTCATGCGAATCAAGGGGCGGCCACGGGTCAGTTGGCAACGCGTTTAGCGGGGTTGGATACTGCGATTGAAGC
>JAICKZ010000337.1 GCA_025927665.1 Steroidobacteraceae bacterium
GGGAGTGTGAACAGTGAGTTGCGTAAATGCTTCATCTGGAAATTGTGTTTGCTGCACCACGCGCAATTGCTTTTCTTTCCAATCCAATTCAGAGGCGATAAATAAATTGACGTATAGCGTATCGGCGTCATGTACATAGATAAATTCGCCGTACTTGGCATGATTCTCCATGCCGGTTCCAGTGCAGCACCAGAAAGAATCGGTGGGTGTGCAATACAATTTTAAATATCCCGGCCTGGTTGACTGAAAGTACGTCATCATTCCTGAATCAGGATCTTGCGAAGCAAGAATGCCGTTGAACAACGCACGCTCATAGTAGTCAGCAAACGGGGCCATCGGTGTCTGCAGGAACAACGCACGCGTTAAACGCAGCATGTTGTGTGTACAACAAGTTTCCATGGTCTTTCCAGAACTAAGGCGCTGTGGAAATTCACTGATGGGAAAAAAATGTTCGCCTTCACCGTCGCCACCTGTCGCAAACGATCGTTGTTCGACAACGGTATGCCAGAAGAAGCGTGAGGCACTTCTATATTGCATTTTATGGGTGAGTTCACCTAAACGAGAGAACCCGATGATCTTGGGTATCTGCGTATTGGAATGGCGTCCATTCAAGCAATCTTCACCAGCAGCGAGTGGCTCAAGCAAAGCACGATGACAAAATTTTTCCGACATTTTCAAATATGAGTGATTGCCGGTGATGGCATAAAGATCTGCAAGCACTTCGTTCATTCCACCATGTTCAACATCCAGCATTTTCTGAAATTGCTCATCATCCAGTTCGGATGCTCTTGTGGCTATCCAGTCCGCCAGCTGACGTAAAACCTGCAGTGCTTGTTTGTTATGAGTGTAGATGTATGTATCACGTAAGCCGGCCATTACTTTATGTGTCGTGTACCACGGCACGCCCACGAATGATTTCCCCACAAGGCTATTTTCCAATTGCAAAGCATTGTCAGGAAATGCACATATCAAACCATCTTTTCTGGCTTGCTGGCACGCAGCGAGTTCACCGACAATGTAGTCACAACGATTCGCAAATTCACGTTCTCCTGTCGCTGCTGCCATCATGGCGCAGGCACTTAAGTAATGGCCTAAAGTATGACCGTGGCAACGGATATCTACCCAAGGCTCTTGGGATTCCCATCCGCCGTAAACGGCTGCTTTCGGCTTCAACCCAGCATTGATACGAAAGTTATGCAATAGACGATCAGGTTCTAGTGACAGCAAATACTTGGTATCAAGTCGTTGTGCAGTTTCGAATGGACCTGACAGAAGGCGTACTGCAGACAGATCAAAGGCAGTGACTGTCATTGAGGAGTTTTTCAGAATATTTGCAAAAGACGCTTGCCATGCAAGTGCAGGAAAGGCGAGCATTACCTGCAACAAGCTACGGCGCGATGATCGCGTGTCGTTGGCATTCATAGATTGATCCGTGTGGATGTTGACCGAGCGACTGCTTCTTGCAGTATAAGACAGTTCAAGTATTGCTGCTTATGCATAAGGAATCATCGGGAGAGAAGCTCGAAGGATCTGCAGCAAACATCTTCGGCAACAAACCCTCCAGCTCTTGTTTATTTATGCAGATGACTGCACAAGTTTATTCAGCCATCTTGTAAAGCATTGCTAGTTTGTAACGGCATTGTTGGTTTTGCTACCGAGACCGTTGTGATCACGCCAGCGATTACTAACACTGCGCCAATCAGCTGCGCACTTGATAACGGTTGGCCAAGTACTACACCAATCGCAGCGGTGAACAAGGGAACGAGGTTAACAAAGATAGCTGCGCGCGATGCGCCAATACGTGCGATGCCTTGATTCCACCAAATATACGCGAGCACCGAACCAAAGATACTCATCGCAATCACAGTGGCAATGACTGACCATGGTTGCGGTGTAAATAAATCATCTGCAGTGATCTGCGCCATAATCGTTAGTGCAATCGCACCGACTATTATCGTGCTGGTTGTTATTGACATGGTGTCTAATTGTTTTATAAATCGCTTTGGGATGACGCTATACAACGCCCAGCACGTGCAACCAAGCAATATCAATAAATCACCTGCTGAGAAACTCATGGATAGTAATCGTTGCAGTGAACCACGACATACAATGGTAACGACGCCTGCAAGGCTGATGGCAAAACCCAACCATTGACGTGGTCGAATTTTTTCACCGATGATAACGGCTGTTAACAATGCGGTGATGGCAGGATTGAATCCCATAATCAGTCCACCGTTGACCGGCGATGTAAGTTTTAAGCCAAAGAATAAAGAGGCATTAAAGCCAAATACACCCACCACGCCCATGGTTAACAACGGCCACACATTTCGTCGAATTGCTTCCCCATTCCATGATTTTTTTACGTAAACAACAGGAATGAGTAATGCGCCTGCCACCAAAAACCGCCATGCTGCAGCGGATAA
>JAICKZ010000333.1 GCA_025927665.1 Steroidobacteraceae bacterium
CGATTGTTGGTTAAATCGCTGCGCCCTCTCCCTGACAAATGGCATGGACTGTCGGATCATGAAACTCGTTATCGCCAACGTTACGTTGATCTCATTATCAACGAAGACAGCCGCAAGGTGTTTCGCACGCGTGTTCAAATCATTAAGTACTTACGCAACTTTCTCGACTCATTGGATTTCATGGAAGTTGAAACACCGATGTTGCAAGTCATTCCTGGTGGTGCGTCGGCAAAGCCGTTTATTACTCATCACAATGCACTCGACATGCAGATGTATTTGCGTATCGCACCAGAACTGTATTTAAAACGTTTGGTGGTGGGCGGGTTTGAACGCGTGTATGAAATCAATCGCAGCTTTCGTAATGAAGGGTTGTCGACACGTCACAATCCAGAATTCACCATGGTGGAGTTGTATCAAGCTTATGCTGACTATCATGATTTGATGAATTTGGTTGAGCGCTTATTTCATGGTCTTTGCGATACGGTGATTGGTTCGCGACAGCTGGAATGGGAATCAACTCCACTCGACTTTTCTCAACCGTTTCAGCGTATCTCGGTAGAAGAAGTGATTCTGCAATTCAACGCCGGAATTGACAAAGACAAATTACGAGATATTGCTTACTTGCGTAGTTGGTGCGATAAATTGAAATTGCCTTACAAAGATTCAGATGGAGCAGGCAAATTACAAATCGAAATCTTTGAGAAGACCGGTGAACATCGTTTGCAACAGCCCACCTTTGTTTATGCATATCCGGCAGAAGTATCGCCACTAGCGCGACGCAACGATGCAGATTCATTCATCACCGATCGCTTCGAGTTTTTTGTTTGCGGCCGCGAATTGGCGAATGGCTTTTCAGAACTGAACGATGCCGAAGATCAAGCACAACGATTTCAGGAACAAGCCGATAGAAAGACCGATGGTGATGATGAGGCAATGTTCTACGATGCCGATTACATTCGTGCGTTGGAGTATGGATTGCCACCCACTGCAGGTTTGGGTATTGGCATCGATCGATTGGTGATGCTGCTGACCAACTCCAGTTCCATTCGCGATGTATTGCTATTTCCGCACATGCGACCGGAAACGCAAGCGTAGTCAGTACACCGAGTCAGTGCGAGCAATACGTTTACAATTTGCAGGGTGCAAATTTTACCAACACGATATCGTTCGCACGCATGTCGATGGTGTAGTTAATCGAATGTTGCTTGCCAACTTTCAACTTGCTTGTAATCGGTTTGTCTTCCGTTAAAGATTTAAGTTGGGTAACTTGTTCGGATGTCAATGACTTTGGTGAGCCCATTTCCAAGTATGCAGTGTGAGCATCGTTGGCCTTGAAGCCAGTTCGATAGGTGTTGACACAGTACTGACCTGATGCAAGGCCCTTTAAATCAAGCACCGCCGATGTTGACGGCTTAGTGGGAAACACCTTGGTATAAAACGGTCGGTCACTCTTGTCTTGCACCGGTTGTTGAAAATCCCACACCAGTGCCGAAATGATTTTGCCCTTACGTGTTACGTAACTTTGTGCATCCGAGTTGCTCAGTGTGACGTCGCCCAGTTCAGCAAGATATTTGTATGCGAAGTAAGCGGCTTTAGGAATACCTTCACGATTTAATAACCCGAAGCCACCGTGATAGGGTGTTGGCGGTGGCCCGGATTCCTCGAATAAATCACTGAATGTCCAATAGCTCATTCCTTGCAACAAGCCTTCACTCGCTTTCAACTTGCTCAAAATGTATGGCGCACTTACATAAGAATCATGTACTGGATCGCGCGGTGTATAGCTCGTGCTCCATTCGGTGATATACAGTGGTAGAGTCGGCATGGCCGATGCGGTTATCTCAGCACGTACCTTGCGAATATCACCTACGATTGCATCCTGTGAGGGTGATAATTTTGTGTCGCTTTTACCTTCTTCGTCCAGAAAGCCACCATCAACGCCATAAGTATGTGTCGTGATGAAGTCCAGCGCGGTGCCTGTTTCTTTCACATGAGTAATGAACTGTGGTACCCAGGCTGCACCCGCGGTGGACGGACCACCGATGCGCAATGCGGAGTCAATTGATTTGATGGTTCGAGCAGTGTGATCATAAAGATCGAAATAGGCTTGTTGATCGGCACCTTCCCAGAAGCCGTTAAGATTCGGTTCATTCCATACTTCAAAAAACCAGGAGCGTACTTCTTGCTGGCCATAGCGCGATTCAATATGACGAATGAAGGCATCCACAAGCGCATTCCATTGTTTAATATCTGGATGCGAGGTATTGCCATTCCAATAGAAAATTTTATTGCCCGATGTCGCCATCGCTTGCGGTGTAAAGCTGAGTTCAACAAATGGTTTGATGCCAATTTTTAACAAGCGATCATATAAATAATCAACCTTGGTCCAATCATAAACCGGCGCACCGTTAATGACTTTATAGACATTAAGAACGTCATGAAAGATGCCGTGAAAACGGATGTAACGAAACTTCAACTCCTTTTCGACCAATGCAAGCTGTTCCATGCTGTCGTCACGAATCAATGTTCCTGGAAAGTCCGAACCCACTGAGAGATTATAAAAATAATCGCGTGCAGTGGCAGGACCATTTACATCGACGACGATGTGACGCGCCGAATCAACGCTGTGAGCATCATCAGCCGTAGCGCTATGCGTTGCTGTAACC
>JAICKZ010000099.1 GCA_025927665.1 Steroidobacteraceae bacterium
ACTGATAAAGAGCAATGGGTTGTGGGAAAGCGCCCGATGGCAAGTTCGGGTCGCGATAGTCGGTTGTGCCATCATTGGCACTCTCGTCACAGCCGCTAGTGAAACCGAGGGTATTGAATCCTTCAAAGGTAATATTAGCCGCAGGTTTACCCGAGTAAGGAACACCCGAGCCTGCTCGCCAGAATTTGAAAAGGCGCAATTCATCAGAGCCTGAAGTCTGAGCAAGAGATCCATAAAAAGAATTGTAAACCTCTGTGGTCGAAATCTTTTTACCCACGCCGATGAAATTTTCAACCACTGAACGATTCGCGCCGGTTTGAACAGGATAGTTGACTGATATTGCATTGCTGCCACTCAACGAAGCTGTATTGGTTATGGCAGGTAAGGGAGCTGGGCCGATGTAGTTCAATGTATCGAAGCCATTTTGAGCCGAAGTCGATCCGATGGTTGATGAATCAAAATTATTCCAAGCCAGCGGTGATGATGATGCTTTGGTGCCAAAATTGTTGCCTGAAATCGAGAGCGTGCTATTCATCAAAGTGGCTTGGCTGATGCTTAAACCGGATGACGATGAAGTTGAAATACGAAAATCATCGATATACATGTCCGTATCTTGATCGAATCCAGCATTTGCAAAACCCATAAGATATCCAAAATCATAGCCAAGGCCGGTTTTATCCGTGGGATACGTAATTAGATTTGTTGCCGAGAAAAGAAGTACACCATCACGCCAGATTTCAATCACTCCATCATTGTTTGCGGCGCTGGCTACTTTAATATGTATTTTTATAGCGAGCCATCGTCCACGTTGAGCGTCAGTTAAAAACGTATTGAAGACGCCGCCAGATGGACCGTTTCCAGTAGATCCATTTGTGCCAACGCCGCTGAGAGTGTCTCCGTACTCACCGTAAATTTGTTCGTCTCCAGAAATAATTCCATTGGCCGACGTGCTTAAACCCGATTTACTAAAATATTGGCTATATCCATCATTGCCATCTGTTTTATCGCCTCGCCAAAGCCGAAGAAGTTTATTGTTATTCGGCGCTTGTTGACGATGAACAAACTTAACGCCGTGACCATCTGAACCAGTGGGATAGTAGGCTGACCATTCAAGATAAAGCTCACTATAAGGCTTACCCAAATCAAATCGTTGTTCGGCCCAGGCTTCACTTCCGGCTGCGCCTCCGGTGTAATGAAACTTTAAGCTATGTGTTCCTGAGTTGCCGAAATTACTCACAATTGAAGTGGATGCACCGCTGGCCCATTTAATTCCATTTTCAGTATGATTTAAACTGCCAGATTCAAAATCATCTGTGAATATAACGCCGGTTGAACCGGACGACATACTTTGCACTACCCAAGTCGCAGATTTTGTTATCTGATTGCCGGCAAGATCTGTGGCTCTTACTGTAAACGTATGACTGATTACTGCAAGGCCAGTTAACGCTTGGGGACTTGCGCAAATCTGAAAAGCTTGGCTGTCAAGCTGACACTCAAGCAGTTTAATACTAGAACTATCCGTTGCATTGAAAGCAAAGTTCGCAGTTGTTGCTGTTGTGGGACTGGTTGGCATTTGGGTAAAAGTAATAACCGGTGGAGTAACATCGATCTTCCACATCAACACAAACGGACTTGAGACATTGTTAAGCGAGTCTTTGGCTTGAATGGTGAGCGTATGACTACCATCAGCAATACCAGTTTTAGAAAATGTATTCAGGCAAGAAACTGGAGCAGCGTCATCAAGTGTGCACATCACAGAAGCAACCGAAGTATTGACCTGGGTGTGAACAGTGATTGAAAGATTTAAATCATTTTTATTTGTTAAGGCACTCGGCTGATTTGAAACCGACAGCGTGGGTGCAACAGGTGTGGCAGATGAGGCAGATGAGGTAGATGAGGTAGATGAGGTAGATGAAGCGGATGAAGCGGATGAAGCGGATGAAGTGGATGAGACGGATGAAGCGGATGAGACGGATGGAGCGGACGCGGATTCGGAACTTATCGCAGACTTTGAACCACCACTGCAGTTTTGCAATAACATCACTAGCGGCAACATTAACGCAATTGAGATTGATCTACGAAGCACTACAAGCTGCTGCATTTTTTCCCCGGCATCAAGCAAATTCGTGATGAGGCAAAAAGTCACCAGCCTCTTACTATGCACTTTAACAAAGTCAGTGCTCACCATGCAGATAGTCTAAAAATACAGACAATCTACAAATGATGAAGACTGAAGAGTTTTGTTAATTGGAAATTGTAAATACAAAATTAGAAGCTAAGTAACGACTGTGTCTACTATTATGGTGAATATATGGAGATCACTGTAGATCGCGTAACCGATACCATACCATTGCGAGCATCAACAGCGGAGTACGCAACACACCACCAGGAAATGAGCGGTGTTTAATTTGAGAAAACACATCAAACCGTTCACTTTGCATAGCCATGCTTTCAGCAAGTAGTTTTCCGGCCATGGTGGCAAGTGCCAGTCCATGGCCAGAAAAACCCTGTAAATAATAAATATTATTTTCTATGCGGCCAAAATCTGGCGCGCGATTCATACTGATGTCCAACATGCCATGCCAAGCATATTCAATGTTAACATCATGTAGTTGCGGAAATACTTTCAACATTCTTTGCCGAAGATAGTTGTTACTGGAAGCACGAGCATGGCCCGAATAACTCACTCCACCACCAAACAACAAACGCGAGTCCATCATGCGGAAGTAATCAACAATAAAGTTGCAATCACTAACAGCAAGATTTTCTGATAAAGCCTGATCGGCGCGTTCACCTAATATTTCCGTTGCGATCATGTACGTAGCGACAGGCATGATGCGCGATTGCGGCAGTAACTTCACATTATCGACATTGGCACATAGTACGATTTGTTTTGCGCTAACCGTGCCGTTTTGCGTTTTGATCAACATCCTATTGTGCAGATGATCAATACTAATAACTTCGCTTCGCTCATGAATCATTGCGCCAGCCTTCGATGCCACGCGCACCAAACCCAGTGTGTAGTTCAATGGATGTAGATGTGCGGCGGCCGAATCATACAAACCAGCTCGATAACGTGACGAATTGATCATCGAATGAAGTTTGCTACCTTCAATCATATGTAATGTTTTGTAATCATATTCATCATGCAGTTGTGCTTGCTCTCGTAACAATTCAGTATGATGTCGTGGCTTGATGGCTGCATGTAAGTGACCGAACTTTAAACCACACTCAATCTGATGAGTGCTGATTAAGTTCGTTGCCAGTTGCACTGCTTCAACTGAGATATCCCATAAGCGATGCGCAAGCTCATTGCCAAGCTGTTGTTGCAACACCTGTTGACCACAGGAATAACCGGGAAGTAATTGACCACCACTACGACCCGAAGCGCCATGACCGATGTACTTGGCTTCAAGTAGTACAACGCGATAATTACGCTGTGCAAGATGCAATGCAGTCGAGCATCCCGCGATGCCACCGCCAATGACGCATACATCCGCATCGATATGATCATGTAGCGGTGGATAATACGATCGATGCGTGGTTGCTTCGTAAACACTGTTAACAAAAGGAACTGTGTCACGAATCATGTAGAGCTTTTCCTGACTGGATGTCATACATCGTCTGTCATCATTGCATTACGGATAGGAATGCAAAAATACACTGAATTTAAGGATAAATCCGCTCGTTTTGTGGTGACGATGTGCTTAAATGTATTAATTAAATGATTGGGCAAACAGGTGTTGTGTCATCGTGTCGCAGCATAAACCATTAGTCGGCATTCCCGCTGATCGAAAATTGTTGGGTAATCACTATTTTCATTGCGTGGGCGAAAAATATCTTAAGGCATTGATCGATGGTGCTGATGTCGTACCTGTGATCATTCCTTCGCTCGGGGTTGGAACTCAGCTTGATGCATTGATTGCACGGCTCGATGGAATACTTTTGCCGGGCAGTCCTTCTCATGTTGAGCCACATCATTATGGTGGTGAGCCTAGTCCTCCTGGCACACCCCATGATCCAGAACGTGATGCAACCACATTGCCACTGATTCGCAACATTGTCGATGCGGGCATGCCGTTGCTGGCCATCTGTCGCGGTTTTCAAGAAATGAATGTTGCATATGGCGGAGCCTTGTGGCCGAAGCTGCATGAAGTACCCGGATTCAATGATCATCGCGAAGATGAAAATATGGAACTTGATGTGCAATATGGCCCTTCGCATCCGGTCACTTTAAGCAAGCATGGTGTACTACATCGCATTGCCAATACAGATCAGATCATGGTCAATTCATTGCATTGGCAAGGAGTGCGCACACTTGCCCCTTCATTGAATGCCGAAGCGATAGCACCGGACGGTGTAATTGAAGCATTCAGTGTAAAGGACGCCAAAAGTTTCGCAGTAGGTGTGCAATGGCATCCCGAATGGAAAATGTTGAGTAACGACTTTTCACGTGCACTGTTCGCAGCGTTTGGCAAAGCGGCGCATGAACATGCCGGCACGTCATCGTAGAGCGCACTGGTGCAAGTCCAATCAGAATCAGACATGCAGTGCCAGGTATTGAGGAAGAAACATCATGAGTAAGTTACAACAGTTTTTTAAAGAGCACGGGATCTCGGAAGTTGAAGCGTTGATTCCCGATATGGCGGGCGTGGCGCGTGGCAAGATTATGCCCGCACAAAAGTTTGCAGAAGAAGAAGGCATGCGACTGCCCGAAAGCGTATTTTTGCAAACAGTTACCGGAGAATATCCTGCGGATGAACGCGCCATCAATCCTTCAGAAATTGATATCGTGCTTAAAGGTGATGCCAATGCAGTACACGTGGTGCCTTGGGCAGCCGAACCTACTGCACAGGTGATTCACGATGCATTTTATGGTGATGGCAAGCCCGTCACCATGGCGCCACGCTATGTGCTGCAATCCATTTTAAGATTGTATGAACAACAAGGTTGGAAGCCGGTGGTTGCACCGGAGTTGGAATTTTATCTGGTGGAACCAAATATCGATGCTGACTATCCACTTAAGCCACCCGTGGGAAGATCGGGTCGTCCAGAAATTGGTCGACAGGCTTATTCAATTGCCGCCGTGAATGAATTTGATCCTTTGTTTGATGACATCTATGCCTTCTGCGAAGCACAAGATATCGAGATTGATACGCTTATTCACGAAGATGGTGCGGCACAAATGGAAATCAACTTGCTGCACGGTGATGCAGTGTCCTTAGCTGACCAAGTGTTCTTATTCAAACGCACCGCGCGTGAAGCAGCGTTACGTCACAAGATGTATGCAACATTTATGGCCAAACCGATGGCACGTGAACCGGGCAGTGCGATGCACATTCATCAAAGTGTTCTCGATAGCAAAGGGAAAAACATTTTCAGCGATATCGAGGGAAGTCCGACACAATTATTTTTCGCGCACATTGCCGGTTTGCAAAAATATTTGCCTGCCGCAATGTCCATCTTTGCGCCCAATGTCAATTCATATCGCCGCATTACTCGTCATCTCGCCGCACCAATCAATACACAGTGGGGATACGATAATCGCACTGCAGGTCTGCGTGTGCCAATGGCAGGACCTGAGTCACGCCGCGTTGAAAATCGAGTGGGCGGTGCCGATGCCAATGCTTATCTCGCCATTGCGGCATCGCTGGCCTGTGGTTATCTTGGCATGATGGAAGGCTTGAAACCGACCGAAGCAGTGAGCGGCAGTGCTTACGACTTGCCATTCTCCTTGCCACGTAGCTTGGAAGAATCATTGCGCTTGTTGCGTGAATGCGAGCCATTGATAGATTTGCTAGGCGAACGTTTTGTGCTGGCCTATACGGCGGTTAAAGAAAGCGAGTATGAAACTTTTCTGCGCGTAATTAGTTCTTGGGAGCGTGAGCACTTATTGTTGAATGTTTGACTGCGACATGATCAATTTCCCCTTGGCCGCCGCGCGCCACTACGCTAACCTTCGCGTCTGTTTTCTGGCGTGGTTAAAGCGATATGAAATCCGTTTGCAATGGGCTTAAGTGGGTACTGTTGGCGTTCGCGCTGCTGTTAAGCGCCTGCACTAAAAAGAATGACAATGTCCTCAACGTGTACAACTGGTCGGATTACATTGCACCGGATACGGTCAAGAATTTTGAGGCCAGGTATGGCATCAAAGTTAACTACGATGTGTTCGATTCTAATGAAGTAGTGCAAACCAAATTACTCGCCGGCAGTACCGGTTACGACATCGTCGTACCTTCGGCACAGTTCATGGCGCGACAAATTAAAGCCGGTGTGTTTGGCAAGTTGGATAAAACACAGTTGAAAAATTTGGGTAACCTTGATCCAGACATTATGAAAACCGTTGCGGCTTATGATCCTGGTAATGAACACGCACTGCCTTACATGTGGAGCACGGATGGCATTGGCTATAACGTCGACAAAATCAAAGCCATCATGCCCAATGCACCGGTGGACAATTGGGCGTTGGTGTTCGATCCTATGTACGCTGCAAAATTCAAAGATTGCGGCATTTCTTTTTTGGATGCCGCTGCAGAGATGCGTTCATTAGTATTGATCTATCTCGGTAAGGATCCCAACAGCCAGAGTGCGGATGACCTTAAGTTGGTAGAAGAACAGCTTAATAAAATTCGTCCTTTCATTCGTAAAATTAATTCATCGCAGTACATTGAAGATTTAGCCAATGGTGATTTGTGTATTGCCATCGGTTACAGCGGTGATGTATTGCAATCGCATGATCGTGCCAAGGAAGCGGGTAAGGGAGTGAATATTGCTTACTCCTTGCCCAAGCAAGGCAGTGTGATTTCTTTTGACATGATGGCCATTCCCGCCGATGCCAAGCATGTAAAGAATGCCTTGTTATTTATGGATTACTTGATGCAACCCGAAGTCGCGGCAGCCAATTCCAATGCCGTACATTATCCCAATGGTAATCTTGTATCTGAAAAATTGATCAAGACTGAGATCAAAAGCGATCCCAATGTATTTCCCACATCGGCAGTTCGAAATCGTTTGGCGCCAGAGTTACCAACCAACGACGACTATGAGCGCTCGCTGACAAGAATGTGGACCCGATTTCAAACGGGACAATAAGTACGCATATTGATGGAAAACAATAGCGTGATTCAATTTGGCACTCTTTGAGATATTTATGAACGCGCCTGTTGTTCAATCCGACCTCAACCCTAATCGCAAAGTGAATGTCTGGGAAGACCCTGCCGCAACACCGTATGTGCGTATTGAAGGGGTCAGTAAATACTTCGATAAATTTGTTGCTGTCGATAATGTTTCCTTGAATATCTATCGCGGTGAACTGTTTTGTTTGCTCGGTGGTTCGGGATGCGGCAAGACAACGTTGTTACGTATGTTGGCAGGGTTCGAATCACCAACGATGGGAAAGATTTTCATTGACGGTATCGATATGCATGGCATTGCTCCTTATGCGCGGCCGGTGAATATGATGTTTCAATCGTATGCTTTGTTTCCGCATATGACGGTGGAACAAAACGTTGGCTTTGGTTTGAAAATGGAACATCGTGCAGCGAGCGAAATTGCCGACCGTGTTGCGGCCATGCTCAAACTGGTGAAACTGGAACAATTTACAAAACGAAAGCCACATCAACTTTCCGGTGGACAACGGCAACGAGTGGCGTTGGCGCGTGCATTGATTAAGCAACCTAAGTTATTGCTATTGGATGAACCGCTCGGTGCGTTGGATAAAAAGTTACGCGAGCACACGCAATTTGAATTGGTTAATCTTCAGGAACAATTGGGTGTGACTTTCGTAGTGGTGACTCATGATCAGGAAGAAGCCATGACCTTGTCATCACGTATCGGTGTCATGGATCATGGTCGTATTGTACAAATCGATATACCAAAGAATATTTATGAATTCCCCAACAACAAATTCGTCGCGGAGTTTATTGGATCGGTGAACCTGTTCGCAGGAAGCTTAGTTGAAGATGAGTCCGATCATGTGCGCATTGCCTGCGATGAATTAGAACGAACCCTATTAGTTGATCATGGCATTAGCGTTGTATCCAATATTCAGGTCGGGGCTCAAGTGTGGGCAGCATTGCGTCCGGAAAAAATTCACATGACCTTGGATCAACCAACGACCACTGAAAATTGGACGCAAGGTGTGGTGCAAGATGTGGCTTATATGGGCGATAGTTCGGTTTATTTGATTCGCATTGCGTCGGGCAAGGTATTGCGAGTGACCAGACTCAATGTGTCGCGACATGCTCATCCCGTCACCTGGAATCAGAATGTTTACTTGCATTGGGACAGCTCCAGTCTCGTCGTAGTGAGTGCGTGATGCCAAGTAAATTGTCCATGGTCAATTTACTGAGAGCAGGGTTGACATACATGGGTCTGCGTGGCCGCACAGCCGTGATTGCGATTCCTTATATCTGGTTGCTGTTGTTTTTTCTTATTCCATTTGTGATTGTGTTGAAGATTTCATTTTCAGAATCACAAATTTCCATGCCACCTTATCAACCATTGGTGCAATGGGTGGGCAATCAATGGTCGGATATTCGTCTGCATCTGAATGTCGGAAATTTTTTATATCTAGGAGAAGATAGCCTTTATTTGCGTGCAGTCATTAACTCAATCAAAGTCGCGGCCATTTCCACGTTGTTGACTTTGTTGATTGGCTATCCTGTTGCCTATTCTATAGCGCGTGCCAAAGTCACTATACGTCCCGTGTTGCTCATGCTGGTCATTTTACCGTTCTGGACTTCTTTTTTATTGCGTGTGTATGCATGGATCGGGATCTTGAAAAACAATGGGTTGATCAATAATTTTTTGATGTGGTCAGGCATTATTCATCAGCCTATTGTGATGCTACAAACTGATTCTGCGATTTATTTGGGCATTGTGTATTCATACCTGCCGTTCATGATCATGCCGCTGTATGCCAATTTAGAAAAAATGGATTTGACCTTGCTGGAAGCGGCGGCTGATCTGGGTTGTAAACCTTTCAAGGCTTTTACAAGTATTACACTGCCATTGTCTATGCCTGGCATTCGCGCAGGATGTATGTTGGTATTCATTCCTGCGGTCGGCGAATACGTAATTCCATCATTGCTGGGCCCCCCTGAGTCGTTAATGATTGGTAAAGTATTGTGGACCGAATTCTTTAACAATCGCGCCTGGCCAGTCGCCAGCGCTGTCGCGATCGCCTTGCTCTTATTACTTGTATTGCCCATTGTCTATTTGCAACGCACTCAAGATCGACAGGTCGATTCCGCATGAGTACTTATAATCAACGCTCATGGTTTCGTATTACTGCGTTGGCATTTGGTTTTGCTTTTTTATATGTGCCGATTCTGTCGTTAATGGTGTATTCATTCAACAAGTCGCGATTAGTAACGGTGTGGGGTGGTTTCTCCACAGAATGGTATGGCAAGTTGTTCGAGAATGAACAAATTCTACAAGCCGCGTGGTTGTCGTTGCGTATTGCGACAATCAATGCGACAGTCGCAACCATATTGGGAACTTGCGCAGGTATTGCACTGGTGCGCTTTGGAAAATTTCGTGGACGCAATCTGCTGTCCATCATGACGACGGCGCCACTGATCATGCCTGAAGTGATTACCGGTTTGTCATTGTTGTTATTGTTTGTCGCGCTGGAACAATTGGTTGGTTGGCCTGAAGGTCGTGGTATGACCACCATTACCATTGCACATATTACGTTGACCATGTCATACGTCACGGTGATTGTGCAATCAAGACTGGCTTCATTTGATGTGTCGTTGGAAGAAGCGGCAATGGATCTTGGCGCGCGTCCAGCAAAGGTATTTTTTCTGATTACCTTGCCGATTATTGCACCGGCTTTGTTATCTGGATGGCTGTTGGCTTTGACCATTTCACTGGATGATCTGGTCATTACCAGCTTTGTGGCCGGTCCGGGATCCAGCACCTTGCCAATGGTAATCTTTTCCAAGGTCCGCTTGGGCGTAAGTCCAGATATCAATGCGCTGGCGACAATCATGATTGGATTAGTTGCATTGTGCGTGATCGTCGCCGGTATTGCCATGGCGCGACAGCAACGCATTCATCAGCGCGAATTGCAATTAGTAAATACTTAACTAAACACGCGGTGCTGGCCGTTCACTGCGATATTAAAGTCCATTTTAATGAGTGCCTTACCTGTGTTGACACTGCGTTCAGCATTCGCCTAGTTTTATTTTTGCACAATGACTGGAGAATGCAGGGCCCTTACAAAAAAAAGCCATGCATTGGCGCATGGCCAGGCCAAAGGCTCAATCGCTGCAATGTTGCTGCAATCCACTTTCGTAAAACAACTACTCCGTTCGCGCCAGGGGTGGGCTTATGTGCTGGCTTTGGTGATTGCACCGATATTGGGGTATGCATTGACCAATACCACCGCATGGTATTCGGAGTCGGTCGACTTGATGTTGCTGTTGGCAGTGA
>JAICKZ010000276.1 GCA_025927665.1 Steroidobacteraceae bacterium
AACGGTTGCCGAACGCATTCAGTTGTTTTTAAAGGTCTGTGAAGCGGTGCAGTATGCGCATCGTAATTTGATTGTGCATCGAGACTTAAAGCCGGGGAATATTCTGGTTTCCAAAGAAGGCATTCCAAAGCTTTTGGACTTTGGTATTGCCAAGCTCTTGGATGAAAGTGCCCAAGCGGTGCTGCAAGATGGCTTTGTAGCCCATACCCGCGTCCATGATCGTCTTCTTACACCGGAATATGCGAGTCCTGAACAGATTCGTGGACAACCGGTCACGACGACTTCTGATGTGTATGCCTTAGGGATAATTCTGTATGAACTCTTAACCGGCACCCGGCCCTATGCCGTCAATGCCCACAATCAATTGGAACTGGAACGATCGATCTGTATTCAAGATCCGATCAAACCCAGTCAAATGGCCAGTGCATTGAGCAACGATGCCACCGTCACGAATCCACTGGTGAAAGACGCGAACTTGATTCCCACGGCGAGAAACACCTCTTTTGCCAAACTTGAAGCACAACTGAAAGGCGATCTTGATGCCATTGTGATGAAGGCATTGAGAAAGGAGCCGGACAAGCGTTACCGCTCGGTTGAACATCTCATGGATGATTTGAACCGACACCTTCATCAAGAACCGGTGGAAGCCAGACAAGGCAATCGTTGGTATTACACGCAGCGTTTCATCAGACGTCACACCCTCGGAGTGATGACCGGCACTGCTGCCATCATCACCCTGATTGCGGTAGCGATCATTCTCTCCGTTCAAGCCAACCGACTTAAAGAGCAAAGAGATATTGCCAAACAACAGCGAGATAAAGCGACTCAGGAAAGTCAACGAGCAGAGACTGTTTCCAACTTCATGCTCGAAGTGTTTACTGCTGCAAATCCTTTTCAATCTCAGGACAAACAAATCACCGCCAAAGAGCTACTCGACAATGCGGCCAGAAAGATTGAATCTACTCTTAATGATCAACCGGAGGTCAAAGTAAGGCTGTTAGAGGCGATTGGAGAGGCGTATTTGAATCAAGGTAGATTGGACGATGGCATTAAGTACACCGAGCATGGCCTAGAAATATTAAAACAATTAAAACCTCGCAACATACCTCATATCACAGCTCTAATAGAAAGCCTAGGGAAAGCATATTTTGAGAAGGAAGATCTCGCATCTGCCAGTCGAATGCTGCAAGAAGCAAGGGTTCTGCTAGAAGGTGAACACCTAACCAATACTCCAGAATATTTACAGACCCTGGAAGGAAGCGGAGCTATGGCACTCGATCGTGGAAATTTTAAGGAAGCCCAACATTACTTTGAGTTGGGACTAACGTTATCAAAACAAATTAATGGATACCAGGATTCGGAAACCGCTGCCGTAATAAAACAGTTAGCAATAGTCCTTGCATGGCAATCAAAATACGATGAAGCCGAGCTATTGGCGAGAGAAGCAGTTAAAATTTATCAAGCTCGCATGCCTGAAAAACATCCTGAACGATTATACGCTGAGCTTTCTCTAGGAGAGATACTAGATCGATGCGGAAAATATACAGAAGCAGAGGCAATAATTAACACTGTACTTGCCAAGCAACAAGAAGTCTTTCACAACGACAACCCCAGGTTGGGCAGCGCTTATTTCTATCTCACACGAGTGCAGATACATCAAAAGCAGCTGGATGTAGCAGAGAAAACTGCTAGAACAGGCCTGAGCATAACTTTGCATTCCACAAACACTAATAATTATTACACTGCCTTGTCTTATATCACTCTTGCCGATGTACTACTCAGACGTAAAAAATATTTGGAAGCAGAACATTCGGCACGAACCGGACTCACACTATTAACTCCTCTTGCTCCAACGAATAATTATTTCTCCACCCTCGGCGAATATTTTTTAGGATGGTCATTATTAGGATTACATCAAACCAAGGAAGCACAAAAGATCATTGAAAAAAATATTGATCATTGGTCGCACATGGAAGCCTCGACTCAATGGATGGCTTGTTCTGAAAGTCTGTTAGGAGTTTTACTATTAGAAAGCAAGAGACCAGAGGAAGCTCGTCAGCATCTTGTCTCTGCCAATTCTATTTTGTCTGCCAAAAATAGCGGCGCTGATGCTGAAAATATCGAAACCACCAAAAATCGCCTCGATGAATTCAATCGCTGCGAAGCAGAACATCGTTTGAACAACTGCCAAATCAGCTTGTAGAAATTTACTTCGGTACAATCTCATTCAAATGGCGATTGGTAGCGACGAGTGATCCAACCCATCCCAACACAATGCCGACACCAATTAACATGCTGGTCTGAGTGATATTCAATCCACTCAAGTTAAAACCGCTGCCATATAAGCCAGCGATGCGTTGTACTGGCTCAGCAAGCAATGCGACCACAACAGTGACGAGCAACCATGCCGCGATACCACCACCTAATCCATACCAGAAGCCGCTGTACAAAAAAGGTCTACGGACAAAGGCATCACTGCCACCGACAAGTTTTGTCACTTCAATTTCCTCACGACGATTCTGAATATCAAGGCGAATAGTGTTGCCGATAATTACAATTACACCAAACGCAAGCAACACTCCGATCAAGCCAACCACACGCTTCAATGCGTCCAAAATAGCAAGATAGCGTTGTACCCATGCGGTATCCACTTGCACCACATCTACATCGGGAAGTGTACGCAATTCAGTGCTGAGCGCTTCAATTGTCGCAGCCGTATTTTGCGATTCTGCGGGAGTGATGACAGCGACATGTGGCAACGGATTAGAAGTCAACGATTGCAATGCCGCTCCTAATCCAGAGTGCTCACGAAAATCTTTTAATGCATCTTCAGCTTTGATGAATTGCACCGCCTTAACATCGTGGCGCTGCTTCAAGTTATCGACTATGTGTTGTGCGGTACTCACATCGACTGATTGTTTAAAGTAAACAGTTACGTCCAATGCACGATCCCAATTTCCGCTGACCAGTTGTGCATTGTTAACGAGTACGTTGAGGCTGGCTGGCAACGCCAACGCAATTCCCATCACCACCACTGTAAGTAAAGTGGAACCCGGTTGTTGCATTAAGCGGCCGAGACTGCCAATAGCAGTCTGCAAATGTCGTGTTATCCAGGTCTTCATGATGGTGAATAATAATTATAGTTTAAGTGAAGAGCACGGTTACTCAAGCGGTACATCCAGATACACAGTCTTCTCGCGCGGCTCAACGTCAATTTCTGCATTAAACACAGGCGTTGCGACTGGCTCACCATTTTCAATCATTCGCCCTCCTTCAAGATGGATGCGTCGTGCCTTGAATCGGTTGATCAATTGAATATTGTGACTGGCAATCAATACTGTCACGCCTACTTCCTGAAAGCGTCGCAAAATATTCATCACTTCAAGCGATAAATCTGGATCAAGATTACCGGTGGGTTCATCGGCAATTAGCAGCGGTGGTTTGGTAACTACTGCACGAGCAAGACCCACTCGCTGCTGTTCGCCAGTGGACAATTCAACGGGACGCGATTGTTCATACTTCAATAATCCCACTTGATCGAGCGCGGCGCGCACACGCTTGCCAATTTCACGCGTGGGCGTGTTGTTGACAATCAACGGCAAAGAAACGTTGTCGAAGATACTGCGGTCAGATAGTAACTTGTGATCTTGAAATACCATGCCCAATTGACGACGATGTGCAGCGATTTTTTCACCTTTCAAGGTCGATACGTTTTGACCATTCACCAACAAAGCGCCGCGCGTTGGACGCTCGATAAGTGCCAACAATTTAAGTAAGGTTGATTTGCCCGCGCCGGAATGCCCGGTAAGAAAAGCAAACTCTCCCGCTTCAACATCAAGCGTCAAATTACTCAACGCTTCACGACCATTGGCGTAACGCTTGAAACAGTTTTGAAAACGAATCATCGGCACTGCTTTGTTCATGCAGGCTCTCCTGATTTTAATAAGGCATCGACAAATTGTTCTGCATTGAAGACATCAAAATCTTCCACACCTTCACCGATACCAATATAACGTATGGGTAACTTTGCCTGATCAGCAAGCGCAAACACAATACCACCCTTGGCAGTACCATCCAATTTGGTCATGACCACACCACTGACGCCCACTGCTTGATTGAACAATTTGGTTTGTTGCAACGCATTTTGTCCTTGCGATGCGTCCAACACCAACAGCACTTCATGCGGTGCGGTGACATCATTGCGCGATAACACACGTCTTATTTTTTTCAATTCTTCCATC
>JAICKZ010000298.1 GCA_025927665.1 Steroidobacteraceae bacterium
CGAACATGCCAAGCTTGATGTGAAATTTGCAGAGTTAAGTGCACGCTGGCATCGCTTCGGTCCACAACTGGAATTTACTGACGCAATTATTCGCAGCCGCGATGGCAAACGCATTCTCATCATGGCGAAAAGCGGTAGCTTAGGATTTGATTTTTGGACCGCGATTCGTACGGCACGACTCACCGCTTTGCAGTTCGCTTTAAGAGGTACTGAGCTTAAGGTTGTACGTAAACCGAATGGTGTGTTTGAGATGGTTGGGCAATCAGATCTACCAGAGTATGAGCATCATGAAGTCTTTGATCTGAACTCATTGCCGGTGGGCGAAGTGGATATCAGTGACGTGCGTTTGGTATTTCGTGATTTGAAAACCAAGCGTGGACCATGGATTGTCGATAACGTGGATTTGAGTATTTTGCGTGACAATGATTCCTTTGATGTTGAAGGTCAGGCAATGCTACCCAACATGCTTGGCAAGCAATTAAGATTCAGTGCATCAGGTAAGGGCAGGCTTAATGATGTTTCGCAATTGCTATGGCATGCGCAAGCGACTGGGCATGACCTAAATCTTAAAGGCTGGGCACAGGTGATGCCGGATGATTGGATTGCGCCACGCGAAGGTGTGGGTTCATTTGATATCGCTGCTGATTTTCTCGGCGCTCACTTGCAAGGTTTTGGCGGAAACATTGATTTTAATAATGTGGTAATGCGGTTGCCTCCTTGGAAAACGCCACTTCCTATCGCAGATACATTACGTATTCGTACCGACGACTCCGATATTAATGAAGACACTAAAGTCGAGAAGGATAACGTTGCATCTACCGCCACTGTTAATCCAGAGCCCGTTAGATATACGCAGGTCAAGGCGGCTTTCAATACAGTGTTGACATCGGAAGGATGGCAAACTCAATTTTCCAATTTGCAACTTAATCAACAGCGCACACCATGGGAGCCATCAACTGCAAGTTTGCTGATTAAGATTGCAGTGGTAAAAGAACGTAAATCATTCGCCGCTGATAGCAGGGTCGTCACAGAAGATGCCGATTCACCGCCTGAATCACATGTCATCGAAGCGATTAACGGCAATGCACAATTGGTGGTACTCGACAATTTATGGCCACTACTGGCCTATCTGCCTGAATCAGAAAAATTGGCACGAGTGCGCGCGCTCAATGCAACAGGGCGATTGGAACGGATTGCAGTTCGTTACGAGCGCGACTTACTTTTGAATGACAATCAGGCGGCTCAGCACACCACCACTGCCGGTGATGATGACAGTGATATTGGCGACAATGACACGGTGGCAATGAGTGCACCGCGTTATTCATTTCGCGCCGATTTCAATCAAGTAGGTGTATCGCCGGTGGGTCGTGCGCCTGGTGTCAGCGGATTGAGTGGTACGGTTGAAGGCACCGGCGCGCAGGGAACATTGCATCTGAACAGTAGCGATGTCGAACTATTGATACCGCATGTGTTTCGTACTCCCTTGCCTGCAGATCATCTGGTGGGCAGTTTTCAATGGACGCGTGCAGTCAACAACACGCAGCTACAAAGTTCAGATGTAATGATCAACTCACCCAATGGTAATGCCACGGCGCAATTTACATTAAATATACCTCGCGATGGTTCACCTATGATTGAGATGCATGCACAGGGTAACGATCTCGATGTGGCTTCTGCGCCGCGTTATATGCCCGCTGGTGTGATGCATCGTCATGTACTTGAATGGCTAGACAATGCCTTTGTCAGCGGCCGCGTTAAACAGGCAGATTTGACCTTGACTGGCCCAATAAAAAAATTTCCGTTTCGCGATAACGAAGGTTTGTTTTTGATTAACGCACAGATCGATGATCTGGCCATGCAATATCAATCGGGGTGGATGCCCGCCACTGCATTACAAATACAAGCTGAGTTTCGCAACATGGGATTCAGCGCCACTGCTTCATCAGGAAACATTAATGGAATGACATTAGAAAATGTGTCTGGCGGTATTGCTGACTATCATGATTCGGTATTGCGTCTTAAAGGGCAAGTACACGGTAACCTTGATCAAGGCCTGCGCTACGTGCAACAAAGTCCGATAGGTCCCGCCATTGGTAGTCTATTTCAAGAAGTAATAGGTAAAGGTGTTTTGCAGGCGCAGGCCAATTTGACGTTACCTTTAAAAGATATATCAAAGCGTCAGGTGGATATTGATGTACATTTGCAAGATGCCAACGTTGGTTTGGCGGGATCAACACAACAAGCGACCAAGGTACAAGGCCGGTTTCATATCGCCAATGAAGCAGTCGTCGGTGTGAATCTGCAAGGACAGTTTCTGGATGGATCATTGGATGCTACATCAACGTTCGACCATGGAAATAATAATGTGGTCGTCATTGGTCGTGCGCAAGCCATACCGTTGAGTGAATTCCTGCGCTTGCCTGCATTTGTAAAAATTGATGGTGAGATGAGTTATCGCTTAATCGCGCCGAGTAGTGCACAGCATGATCCGAGTGGTCGCCGTACTTTATTTGCAGTCGATAGTGATTTGATGGGATTGCATTTGAACATGCCAATACCCGTTGGTAAGGCTGCAGTCATTGCAAGGCCAATTCACGTTGATGCAGAAATGTCAGAAAATGATGTAATGCAAGTACGTGGCTCGCTGGATACATTGCGTGCATTAGTACGTTTGCAGCGTGACAACAATGGTTGGCATTTCGATCGCGCTGGGCTGCGCGTGGACAATGTCGCAGCAGCATTGCCTGCAGATAAAGGATTACGTATAGAAGGTAGCCTGCCTGAGTTGGTGTTGGATGATTGGTTAAAACTGGGTACCGATTCGAATAACAACTCCAATAACAATCCAACCGTCAGTGCTGGCAACGGAGCCGGTAAAGGTATCGTGCATGTTCAGGACATTTTACATTCTGCGAATCTTAATATTGGCAAGTTGTATTACTTTGGGTTCGAATGGCTGGACATTCGTGCGGTGTTGCAGGCAACGGAGGATGCATGGCGTGTTGATGCGGCCAGTGAACGTGCGACTGGTCAAGTGATGGTGCCCTATGTATTTGATTCACGACCACTGTCCATTGATATGGACAAGTTATCGTTGATCAGCGCACCTAATGCTACTCACGATCATGATGCAGCAGCGCGCGAAAAATCAGCGCAATTCGATCCACGTGAATTGCCAGCGATGCAAATTAATGTAAAAGATTTTTATTTCGGTGAACATGGTTTCGGTATGTTACAAGCTCATGCATTACGTACTTCGCAAGGCCTTCAAGTTGATCATGTTCAAGTTGAAAGTGATTCATTCAAAGGCAATGGTTCCGGTAGTTGGATTCAACAACCTTCGGGATCATTAGCAAGCATCATATTTTCCATGGAAAGCAGTGATGTACGTAAGAGCATGCAGCAACTTCATTATGCTGATTTCGTTGGCGCAAAACATGGCAGCTTGCAAGCTTCGCTCAGTTGGCCAGGTGGAGTGGATGAAGACTTGTTGGGACGTGCATCAGGGTCTATAGAGTTGCAACTTAATGAAGGCCAATTGTTGACCGTGCAACCCGGTGCAGGACGAATGTTGGGATTGTTGAGTTTTGTTGAGTTACCACGACGCTTGCGACTCGATTTTCATGATGTCACAGATAAAGGATTGGCGTTCGATTCCATTCATGGAAC